>JAIBBS010000253.1 GCA_019694555.1 Nannocystaceae bacterium | reverse complement strand
CGTCGCACCGCCGAGGCTCCGCGCGCTCACCACGGCAGCGTCTCGCACGCGAAGCGCGTGCCCGCCGGGAAGCGCAGACCGAACACGTCCGCGAGCACCGCGAGCAGCTCGTCGGGGCCCGTGAGGGTGCGGCGCGCGGCGGTGCCGTCGCGCTCGCGCAGGGTGAGCACGGTGTCGAGCAACGTGTGGCGGCGGCCGTCGGGGCCGGCACGTGCGACCAGCAGCCGGTTGCGGAAGTGCGACTGCGGATGCGCGCTCGTGTACCAGTTGGCGACCTCGCGATCGATGGGCGGCATCGATTCGCCGGTGTATTCGCAGACGTCGTGCCACGCCGTGCCGGCGTCGTCGCGCAGCAGCACCTGGTGAAACCACCTCCCATCCTCGGCGACCAGCCGACGGGGCTCGTGCGCGGTCGGCTGCTCGTCCGCGAGGTCCATGCGCACGGGCGACGTCGGCGACAGTCCGCCGACCCCGACGTCGGCCATCCAAGGGACGCCGTCGATCGTCACGCGCAAGAACATGTGCGTGCGCGGCGGCGTCATGTCGCGCGGACGCTGCAATCGCACCCGCGCCGACAACGGCGTGACCGCGAAGCCCAGCGTCTCGAGCACGTGCAGCAGCAAGCCGTTGTGCTCGAAGCAGTAGCCGCCGCGCTGCTCGTGGACCAGCTTGCGGACCACCGACGGCAGGTCGAGCGCGATCGGACGCCCGAGCAGGACGTCGAGGTTCTCGAACGGAATCGTCGACACGTGGGCGAGCACCAGGCTGCGTAGCGTCGCCAGCGTGGGGTCGATGGGACCGCGATGGCCGATGCGGTCGAGGTAGGCGTCGATCTCGGGCGGGGTGGACATCTGCGCGGTGGCTCCGTAGCACATCGGTCGCCCGCCGCGAGCGCCACCGCTGCGTCGCAGCGTCGGGCGCCGCGCGCGTCAGTCCACCTCGGCCTGCGGCACGAGCACCATCGCCGACAACGCCGGCACCGTCACCTCGAGCACGCCGCCATCGCCCACCGTGACCGCGTCGCCCCCACCGCCGAGCACGTCGACCAGCACCGTGCCCGCGGGTGCGGTCACGACCATGTCGCGCGTCTCGGTCCGCGTGGTGCTGGCCTTGGTCGCGTTGGTGTTGAACACCACGACGGCGTACGAGCCACCGCCGTCGCCGCCGAGCCGTTCGAACGCGAAGATGCCCGCGTCGGCCTCGTCCGCGACCGCGGTCGTCGACCACAGCACCTGCAGCCCGCCGCGGCGCAGCGAGCGGTACTTCGCGCGCAGGCCCGCGAGCTTCTGCACCCACGCGAACGTCGGGTGCGTGACGTCGAAGCCGGTGTCCCACAGCCGCTCGCGGTTGGCGGGGTCGTTGCCGCCGGCCAGGCCCTGCTCGGTGCCGTAGTAGATGCACGGCACGCCCTGGGCCGTGAACTGCAGCGCGATCGCGTTGTGCAGCAGCTTGCGTTGGGTCTGCGCGTCGCGGTCGCGCACGTTGTAGAGGAAGCGCGGCACGTCGTGGTTGTCGAGGAAGTTGATCGGCATGTCGCGCGGTGCGACGCCGATGCCGTCCTCGTTGGGCGTATCGCCCCAGTTGGTCGCGCGCGCGGTCCACAGCGCCTCGATGCGGTCGGTCGACTGCGATTGCTGGAACACGTCGCGCACGGCCTGGAAGTGCTGCGAGAAGTAGAACACGCTGTCGAGCTGGTCGCCGCGCAGCGGCACGCCGTCGGTGACGCACTCGGCCTCGGCCGCGAGCTGCTCCTCGTCGCTGGGGTCGACCGGGCCCGGCCGGCCCAGCGCCGCCGCGAGATCGCCGGTGCCGAGGATGTCGTGCCTGGTGAAGCTGCCCAGCAGCGCGTCGCGGCCGTCGAAGACCTCGCCGAACATCAGGAAGTTGTGCTTGCCGCGCTCGGCCAGCCGTGCGCGCACACGCTGGGTGAAGAAGCGCCAGAACGCGTACTCGACGTGCTTGACCGTGTCGATGCGGAAGCCGTCGATGTCGGTCTGCTCGACCCAGGTCACGAACACGTCGACCAGCAGCTGCTTCACGTCGCAGCGCGACGTGTCGAGGTCCTTGAGCCCGCCGGGGAAATCGCCGTGCAGCAGCTGGTCCGGATCGTCGAAGTCGTAGGTGCGGCCCTTGCGGTTGTACGCCGCGGGGTCGCGCAGCAGCGCCGGGTTGGGCGGGATGTGCCCGGTCGCGGGGTCGTACTGGAACACGATCGGTGCGGGCCCGGCCTCGCCCAGCGACGTGAACGCCTGCACGCCGCGGGGGTCGAAGTCCGGGTCGTACTCGGTGTAGTGGCGCGTCGGGTTCATCGGCGAGCCGTTGCCCTGGAAGTTGATGTCGGGCGCGCCGTTGAGGTTGAGGTCGTAGTAGAAGGCCTGGCCGACGTGGTTGGTCACGATGTCGACCACGATCTTCATGTCGCGCGCATGCGCGTCGTCGACCAGCGCGCGCAGCTCGGTGATGTCGCCGAAGTGCGCGTTGAGCTGCGTCAGGTCCTGGGCCCAGTAGCCGTGGTAGCCGTCGACGTTCGCGTCGGTCTCGACGTTGCGGATGATGGGTGAGATCCACAGCGTGGTCACGCCCAGCTGCTGCAGGTAGTCGAGCCGCTGTCGCAGCCCGCGCCAGTCGCCGCCCTGGTAGCGCGCGAGGTCGTCGTAGCGCACGCCGAAGTCGTTGCTGACGTCGCCGTTGGCGAAGCGGTCCACCAACACCTGGTAGATGACCTCGTCGCGCCAGTCGTCGACGTGCGTCTGCAGTGCGAGCGGCTCCTCGGCGTCGCCGAAGTCCATGCAGCCGCCGCCGGTGCCGACGGCGAGGCCGAGCGTGGCGAGCAGTCGCGAGAGCGTCGGGTGGGTGTTGGTCATGGCGAGTGCGGCTAGTCGCGGAAGTAGCTGGTCGAGCCGAACCACCACTCGGCACCGAGCCCGAAGAAGTGATCGACCTTGCGGATGGCGTAGATGTCGTCGGCGGGGTAGAGCCGGCGCGCGCCGGCGTCCCGCATCGTCAACAGATAGAGGACGCGGATGTGCGGCCGGGCATAGTTGCCGCGACCCGCGGGCGTCAGGAACGGCACCAGGCCGATGCGACCGAGCTGGCCGAACTGCGGCTTGTTGCTGCCGTCGGGCTGGCGCAGCAGCACGCCGCGGCGCTGGGCCTGGTACGAGCCTTCGAGCGACAGGCCCGCGATCTTGCCGAACCACACCGTCGGACGCACCAGCACGATGCCTTCACCGAGGTCGTCGACGTCGAGCCCCGGGCTGGCGTTGCGGAACGATCGCACGTACGAGCCCAGCAGCAGGCCGAAGGGCCCGACCTCGTAGTTGCCCGACAGCGCGCCGATGATCTCGCGCGCGCCCTTGCTGGTGCGATCGGGTGCGAGCCGCGACGGCGCGTTGAACTCACCGTAGGCCGCGAGTCCGCCGGCGTAGCGGAACACCAGGTTGAGGTGGGTGCTGCGCTTGCCGGTGAACAGGCCCAGCTGCGTGCCGACCAGGAAGCCGACGTCGTCGGGCAGGCTCTCGTACTGCTGCGTCTCGCGCTCGCGCTGCGCCTTGGGCATGTAGTGCAGCTCGCCGTAGACCACCGGCTTGATGCCGCCCTGCTTGCCGACCGCGAAGATGTGGCTGAGCTTGATGCTCGAGATCGATTTCTGTCGATCGGTGATGCGGACGTTCTGCGAGCCGATCTGTCCCAGCGGTCGCGGCCGCGCCACGTCCTGGCCGAACAGCCCGTTGTCGGGCTGGTTCACGCCGGTGTGCAGCTTGAGCACGAGGTTGGGGATGAACTCGTAGCTGAGCCCGCCGCCGAGCGTGTTGAGGTTGTCGAGCGGCCAGAAGTTGAGCACGTAGATGTCGTCGCCGCGGTACATCCGCGAGCCCGCCCACACCTTGAGGTGCTTGGCGCCGAGTCCCGACTCCTCGATGTAGAGGTTGCGCATCGCGAGCTTGGCCGCGAACACACCGCTATAGTGGAACATCGGGTTGGCGACGGCCGCGGTCGCGACGATGCGGGTGTAGGAGTCGGTCTCCTCCCAGTAGTCCTCGCGGCGCAGCTCGAGCTCGGCGTAGTTGGACTCGTCGAGGCGCGAGCCGAACGAGACGATGTCGCCATCGCGACCGGCGCGGCCACGATGATCGCCGCCGGCGACGACACGGCCGTACGAGCCGAAGTGGAAGCCCTCGGCGTAGTCGGGCGTGCGGTTGTCGGACGAGTCGCCGGAGCTGGCCTGCGGCGCGCGCGTGCGCGTCGACTTCGGCGTGGGTGCGGACTGGGCCGGCTTCGCCGCGCGCGGCGTCTGGGCGTCGCTCTTCGCCGATGCTTCGGCGAGTCGCTTCAGCTCGGCCTCGAGCGCCTCGACGCGGCGCTCGAGCGCCTCGGTGCGCGCGCGCTCGTCGTCGCCGGTGCTCGGCGGCGTCGGCTCCACCGGTGGCGTGGGCTCGGTCGCGACCGGCTCCGTCGCGGTGTCGGGCTCGGCATGGGCGAGCCCCGCGTGCAGCGTGATCGCGAGTGCGAGCGCCGGGGCGAGCGCGGCGAGGCGGAGTCGGTGCTGCGGGGGCATCACGGGCCGGGCGGACTGTACCCGAATCCGCCCAGGGTCGGCCCACGCAAGCCGCCGTCGCGTCCACGCGTCCGCGGCCCCCCAGCAACGCGGTTGCAGCGGTGACAACCACGCTCGCGTCGCGCGACGCTGCCAACGGGGTTGACGCGCGCGGCCGCGACAGCGGCTTGCGGGAACCCGCGGTGGTGGCACGGCGTGTGTAGATGCGGAAGGGCGCGCTGGCCCGGTGGATGGCCGCGCGAGGGAGACCAAGATGCTGTCGTTGCGCCGTACCGGCGCAGCCATGGGCCTGTGTGCTGCGGCAGGCGTGGTTGCGTGTATCGATCATCCGCTCAAACCCGTGGACTACGACACCGAGGGGGTGGGATCGGGCAGCACGCCGATCTCCATCGTCCGCGACGTCGACATCCTGTTCGTCATCGACAACTCGGGCTCGATGGCCGAGGAGCAGGCCACGCTGGCTCGCAACTTCGAACGCTTCGTCGCCGCGCTCGAGGCGGCGCCGGTCAAGCCGAACTACCGCATCGCGATCACCACGACCGACAGCGGCCACGGTGTCTACTGCGGCGACACCGGGCCCGAGCGCGGCCGATTGCAGGCGACCAGCTGCCTCGAGCGCGCGCAGGAGTTCGTGTTCCCCGACGAGACCGGCACCATCGATGCGTTCGCGGACGCGTGCGAGGCCATCTGCGACCGGCCCGGCCTCACCACGGTGCCGACCGCGACGCTGGTCGAGCCCGCCGAGCTGCGCTCGCGGCCGTGGATCGAGAACACCGCGGGCGTGACCAACTTGCCCGAGGGCGTGACGCCGACCGACGCGTTCGAGTGCTTCGGGCCCCAGGGCATCGCGGGCTGCGGCTTCGAGTCGCCGCTCGAGTCGATGCGTCTGGCGCTGCTGCGCTCGCTCGAGGACGACGAGCCCGGCTACGGCTTCGTGCGGCCGGGCGCGTACCTCGTGGTGGTGTTCGTGACCGACGAGGAGGACTGCTCCGCGCGCAACGAGGATGCCTACGACGAGGTCTGGCGCCCCGATGGCAACCACGTGTTCTGGAGCGAGCAGAACGCCGACGCACCGACGCCGACCTCGGAGGTGTGTTGGTTCGCAGGCGTGTCGTGCTCGGGGGGTCCGGGCGTCTACGACGACTGCCAACCGGCGGACCTCGGCGTCGACGGCAAGCCCACCGATCCGGAGCACTCGGTGCTCTACGGCGTGCAGCACTACATCGACTTCCTGCAGGACATCGAGGCCGAGAAGCGCCAGCTCAACCCCGCGGCCGAGGTGCTCGTCGCGGTGCTCGGCGGCGTGCCGCAGAACTACGCCGACGGCGGCGCCGAGATCCAGTACGCCGACGGCGTCGGTGCCGACGCCGACTACCAGCGCCGCCACGGCATCGGCCCCGGCTGCAAGAGCGGCGCGGGCCAGGCGGTGCCGCCGGTGCGGTTGCGCAGCTTTGCCGAGGCCTTCGCGCTCTCGCCCGAGGACCGCAACCTCTACTCCGTGTGCGCCGACGACTACTCGCCCGCGCTCGAGCAGATCATCGACACGTTCTTGGAGGCGCTCGAGCCGGCGTGCATGCCGGTGTGCGTCGCGGATCTCGATCCGACCACGACGCAGCTCGAGCCGCAGTGCACCATCGTCGAGACCTACAGCGATCTCGCCGGCGTCGATCACGAGGTCGCGGTCGAGCCCTGTGGCGGCACCGCGACCGCGCCGGAGTTCCCCGCGGGCGCGGACGTCTGCTACCGCCTGCGCAGCGATGCGACCGGCGACGACGCCGACCCCGGCGACGATCTCCACCCGAAGTGCATCGCGCAGGGCTACAACCTGCAGTTCGAGGTGCTGCGCACGCCGCAGGGCGAGCGGCCTGCGGGTTCGGCGATCCAGGCCGACTGCATCGTGTCGCAGACGCCCGAGCGCGACTGTCCCGCGCCGACGTGAGTCCGCCGCCCGTGGGGGCCTGCTACGCTTCGCCGGCGTCGCATGGCCCCCACCGATTCCGACTGGCTCGGCTCGCTCCGCTGTCCCCGCTGCCTCGGCGGCTTGATCGCCGGCGAGCCGCTGCGCTGCGACACCTGCGGCGTGGGCTACCCCTCGCTGGGCGGGATCCCGGTGCTGCTCGAGCACGCCTACGATGCGATCGATCAGTGGCGCTTCCGCCTGAGCGAGTTCCGCCAGACCATGGATGCCACGCGCGCGCGGATCGTCGTCGACCTCGCGACCAAGACCCTGCACGCGAGCACGCGCGCGCGACTGCAGCGACTCGCGGAGTCGCTCGAGCGCCACCGCGATCTCGTGACCGCGCACTTCGCTGGCGCCGGGCTCGCGCCGGCCAAGCGCACCGCACCCGAGCAACCCGGCGTCCCGGGTGAGGGCTCGGTGACGTCGTACTTCCACCAGGTCCACCGCGACTGGGGCTGGGAGGCCGAGGGCTCGCAGGAGAACCTGCGCGCGCTCGAGGTCGTCGCCGACGTGCTGCAGCCGCCGCTGGGACGCACGCTGGTGATCGGCGCCGGTGCGTGCCGGCTCGCCAGCGATCTGCACACCCGTGGTCGCGCGAGCCTGACCTTCGCCATCGACATCAACCCGCTGCCGCTGCTGCTGGCCGCGCGCGTGCTCACCGGCGAGCGCGTGCCGCTGCTCGAGCTGCCGCTGGGCCCGATCGATCTGGCGCACGTGTGTGTCGAGCGCGAGCTGGTCGCACCGGCCGCGGTCGCGCCGGGCTTCGTGCCGCTGTTCGCCGACGCGTTCACGCCGCCGTTCGCCGACGGCAGCTTCGACACCGTGGTGACGCCGTGGTTCATCGACGAGGTGCCCACCGATCTCGCGACCTACCTGCCGGTGGTGCATCGGCTCCTGCGACCCGGCGGCACCTGGATCGATCACGGCCCGCTCATCTATCACCCCAACCACACCGAGCTGCCGGCGCGCTACCCCAGCGACGAGCTGTTCGCGCTGGTCGAGGCCGCGGGCTTCACCATCGAGCAGCGACGCATGGATCGCCTGGTCTACATGCAGTCGCCCGCGTGCACGCGCGGGCGCATCGAGGCGGTGTTCACGTTTCGCGCGCGTCGTGGCGACGGGCCCACGCAGCCGCGCGCGCAGTCGGAGGCGCCCGCGTGGCTGAGCGACCCCGAGCTGCCGATCCCACGCTTCGCCGGGCTCGACGGCTATCGCGCGCCGCACCCGTTCTTCGCCGCGGTGGTCGGCGCGATCGATGGCTCGCGCAGCGCCCGGGCCATCGCGCAGGCACTGGTCGACAGCCATCGCGTGCCGCAGCAGGCCGCGCTGCCGGGTGTGCAGGCGTGCCTGGCAGAGGTCTGGCGCGCCTGCGGCCCCAGCGGATCCGCGACCCGGGAATGAGCGTCGGCGCCGGTGCGTCGCCGTCCCGCACAGCTGGCGGGCGCGGGCGTGGGCACCGGCTGCGGCGCGCGTGAGCCGGCGCCGTCGTGGTGCTCGCGATCGTCGGGAACCTGCACGATGCGTTCGTGTCGAACGCGGCCCGAGGGGACGAGATCGACATGGCACTTTGCTTCGCGTGCATGACGTTTGCGCCGCTGTTGTTCGCGGCACCGGCCAAGCCGCCCGAGGTGCTGCCGCTGCGCAAGCTGAGGTTGTACGAGACCGGCGTCGGCTACTTCGAGCGTCGCGGTGGCGTCTCGCCGACGTCGCGGCTGGGACTGCCGCTGCCGGCGGCGCACCTCGACGACGCGCTCAAGACCCTGGTGGTGCTCGATCACGGCGGTGGTGCCAAGGTGCGGGGGCTCGAGTTCGCCTCGGCGGTGAGCGAGAGCGGTGCGCGGGCGATGGCGGGTCTGCCTGCGGTCGAGGAGGGCGAGCTGGGCTACGCGGCCGTGCTCGCGGCGCTCGAGGGCTCCGCGGTCGAGGCGGTGGTCGGGCGCACGCGCGTGCGCGGACGACTCGTGCGCGTCGAGGGTCCGTTCTCGCCGCCCGCGCCCGCCGAGGGTGATCCGCCCGCACCGCCGCGCGAGCCCTGGCACGCGCTCACGATCCTCGACGACGACGGCGCGCTGCACCGCGTGCGCACCGACGAGCTCGCGTCGCTGCGCGCACAGGACGACGGCGTGCGCGAGCGGCTCGCGGTCGCGGCCGAGGCGCTGTCCGATCACAGCGCCCGCGCCCCGCATCCGCTGTCGGTGCGCGTGACCTCGGCGGGCCAGCTGGGCCTGGGCTACATCGCCGAGTCGCCGGTGTGGCGCACGACCTACCGCGTGGTGCTGCCGGCGCAGGGCACCGAGGGACGCCTGCAGGCGTGGGCGCTCGTGCACAACGACACCGACGAACACTGGCGCGGCGTGTCGCTCGAGCTCGCCAACGGTCGGCCGCAGTCGTTCTTGTATCCGCTGGCGGCGCCTCGCTATGCGCGGCGCGAGCTCGCGGGGCCCGAGGATCCGCTCTCGACCGTGCCGCAGCTGGCCAACACCACCGCCGACGAGCTCTACGGCGATGCGTTCGGCGTCGGTGGGCTGGGCCTGTCGGGCGTGGGCTACGGCGGTGGTGGCAGCGGCGAGGGCAGCATCGGGCTCGGGCGCGTCGGCACCATCGGCCACGGCGCGGGCTCGGGCGCCGGCGCGGTCGCGGGCGAGGCCATCGGCGATCTCGCGGAGCTGTCGCAGGCCGAGGGCCAGGAGAGCGGCAGCCTGTTCGTGTACCGCGTGTCGGAGCCGCTGCAGCTGGACGCGCACCACTCCGCGCTGGTGCCCATCGTCGATGCCGCGGTCGAGGCCGAGTCGATCACGTGGTTCGCCGCCGTCGGTGGCGAGGCCAGCACCGGCGCGCGCGTGCTCAACTCGACCACGCAGACCCTACCCGCGGGGGTGGTCTCGTTCTTCGGCGACGGCGCGTTCATCGGCGAGGCCGCGCTGCAGCGGCTCAAGCCCCGCGAGCGGCAGTTCATCGCGTTCGGCACCGAGCAGGACGTCGAGCTGTCCCGCGAGATCACGCCACAGACCCGCAGCACCGGCGGCGTGCGGATGCACGAGGGCAACCTCGTCGAGCTGCTGCGCGTGCGCAGCCAACACACGCTGCGGCTGGAGAACCGCAGCGGCCGCGACCGCCGCGTCTACGTCGGGCTCGACGTGCCCCGCAACGCGAAGATCACCGCGCCCGAGGGCGTGGTGCTCGACTTCGACGATGACAGCGACACGCCGCTGGCGATCGTGTCGGTGCCGCGCACCGGCGAGTTCCAGGCCGTGCTCGAGATCGAGACTGCGGAGTCGGAGTCCGCGGCGCCGCTCGATCCGGTGCGGCTGCGCCGGCTCGCCAGGGTCACGAGCCTGCCCGAGGCCACGCGCGAGCGGCTCGCGAAGGCGAGCGCCCACGCGGTCGCGCTCGCAGCGGCCGAGGGCACCGTGGCCGAGTTGACCGCGGCGTTGGAGCAGGGCGACGACGAGCTGGGTCGGCTGCGTGCGGATCTCGCCGCGGTCGGCAGCGCTCGGCTGCGCACGCGCGCGACCAAGTCGATCGCGCGCGAGCTGTTGACGCTCGAGCGGGCGCAGCGTGAGCGGCGGGAAGCCGTGCGCACCGCCGCGCGCGAGCGCGATCAGGCGCGCGAGGCCGCGATGGCCGAGCTGGCGCGGCTGTGACGCGACC
>JAIBBS010000252.1 GCA_019694555.1 Nannocystaceae bacterium | reverse complement strand
CGATCACAGCGCCGACGGTCGCGTCGGCACCGACGGTCGCGGCGGCGCCGAGCCCCGCGGCGGCGCCGAGCCCCGCGGGCGCGTCGAGCCCCGCGAGCGCGCCGAGCCCCGCGGGTGGGCCGAGCCCCGCGGGTGCGCCGAGCCCCGCGGGTGGGCCGAGCCCCGCAGCGCCGCCGGCGGCGAGCAAGCCCGCGACGATCCCCCCGCCGCCGGTGCGGCCGCCGACCGTGCCCCCGGTCGCGCGCCCGCCCGCGGCGAGCAAACCCGCGGTGACGCCCCCGCCGCGTCCGCGTCCGGAAGCCTCGCCCACGCCCACGCTCGCGGTGCCCGGTGGGCTCGCGGCCCCCAGCCTCGACGAGCCCGATGCGATGCGGGACGCGCACGCCGACGATGCCCGGCTCGCGCTGGCGCAGTGGCGCGAGGCCATCGCGCGCACCGACGACGCCGCGCATCGCGGCCGGCTGCACTACGAGTGCGGCCGGCTGTGCGAGCTGTTGCACGACACCGACGGCGCGCAGGTCCACTACGCGCAGGCGCTGCTGGCCAACGCCGATCATCTGCCGTCGATCGTCGCGGCACGTCGCGTGGCGCTGCGACGCGGTGCATGGGATGCCACCATCGAGCTGTTCGACCGCGAGATCCGACTCACCGCCGATCGCCAGGCCAAGGCCGCGCTGTCGCTGTGCAAGGGTCGCGTGCTCGAGGATCGCCTGCGCCGGATCCCCGATGCGCACCAGGCCTACGCTGCCGCGATCGAGCTGTCGGATCCGGATCCCGCGCTGTTCCACGCGCTCGAGCAGCTCGAGCACCGCGCGGGCAGCTGGGAGGCGCTCGATCGTCTGTACGAGGCCAGCGCCAACACGCTGTCGGACGAGCCCTCGCTGCGCGCGGCGCTGCTGTGCCAGCGTGCGCGGCTGCGCGAGCTGCATCGCCGCGACGACGACGGCGCGGCGCAGCTGTACGCGCAAGCCTTCGAGCTCGACGTCGATGCACCCGGCGCCGCCGCGGCGCTCGAGCGCCTGCACGCGCGGCGCGGACGCTTCCGCGAGCTGGTCGCGCTGCTCGAACGCGAGGCGCAGCTGGTGGTCGATCCCGGATCGCGCGCGCTGGTGCTGCACCGCGCCGCGATGGTCACGCTCGAGCGCATCGGCGATCGTGCCGGCGCGCGGGCGCTGCTCGAGCGCGGCGATGCGATCGCACCCAAGCAGCCGGTGATCCTCGACGCGCTCGCGCGCGTGTACGAAGAGGGCGCGCAGTGGCCCGAGCTCGTGCGCACGCTGGCGACGCTGGTCGAGCTCACGCCCGAGCCCCACGAGCGACTGGGGCTGCTGCAGCGCGTGGGCCTGGTGTGCCTCGATGGTCTCGACGATCGCGAGGGAGCGATCGTCGCGTTCGAGGCGGTGCTCGAGATCGATGCTTCGCACGTGCCGGCGCTGCGTGCCCTGGCGCCGCTGTACGCCGCGACGCAGCGCTGGGACGCGCTGGTGACGATGCACCGCGGCGAGGCGGCTGCGAGCCGCGAGCCGCGGCGCCGCGCGACCGCCCACGCGCGCGCGGGCGAGATCCTCGAGCGCATCGAGCGGGAGCCCGAGGCCATCGCCGAGCACGAGCACGCGCTGGCGTTGGCGCCGGATCTGCTGCCCTCGTTCGAGGCGCTGGTGCGGCTGCTGACCCGCGCCGAGCGCCACCGCGCCCTGGTCGAGCTGTACGAGCGTCAGCTCGAGCGCTTCTCGGCCGAGCGCCGCATCGAGGCGCTGTTCGCCATCGGCGATCTGCACCGCGGTCCGCTGGCGGATCCCGAGCAGGCCGAGTTCGCGTACCGCCGCATCCTGCAGCAGCGGCCGCAGCACCTGGGCGCGATCCATGCGCTCGCCCGCGTCGCGACCGCGGCGGGTCGCTGGCGCTCGCTGATCGACGCGCTCGAGCTCGAGGCCGGGCTCGTGACCGAGCCGGCGCAGCGCGCCGATCTCCTGCATCGCGTGGGCGAGATCCTCGACGAGCACCTCGGCCGTCGCGAGGAGGCGGTGACCAAGCTGCGCGCCGTGCTGACACTCGATGCCGGCCACGCCGGCACGCTCGCGACGCTGGGCCGCATCTTCCACGCCGAGGGCCGCTGGGCCGATCTCGCGGACATCTACCAGCGTGAGCTCGACGCCACGACCGACACCGCGACCCAGGTGGTGCTGCTGCACAAGCTCGGTGAGCTGCACGCGCGTCACCTCGCCGCGCCCGATCGCGCGGCCGAGTTCCTGCGACGCGCGCTCGACCTCGATCCGCGCGACCCACCGTCGTTGCAGGCGCTGTCGCGGATCCTGCGGGCGCAGCACAAGTGGCGCGAGCTCGCGAGCCTGGCCGAGCTCGAGCGCGACGGCTATCGCGATCCGGCCACCCGTGCGCTCGCCAGCTTCCAGCTGGGCCTGCTGTACGAGGAACGCCTCGACGATCGCGCGGCCGCGGAGCGCTGCTACGCGCTCGCGGTCGAGCTGCACCCCGGCTATCGCCCGGCCGCGGACGCGCTCGCGCGCGTGCGCACGGAGCTGGGCCACTTCGCACCGCTGGTCGACGAGCTCGAGCGCGCCGCCGCGACGCAGATCGATCCGCGGCAGGCGACCGCGACGATGATGCGCGCCGGCGAGGTCGCGCGCGATCACCTGCGCGATCCGGCGCGGGCGCGCGCGTGCTTCGAGCGCGTGCTGGCGAGCGAGCCCGGCAACGTCGGTGCCTTGCTGGCGCTCGAGGCGTTGCAGCGCGACGCCGGCGATCTCGAGGGTCTGTCGCGCACGCTGCTGGCGCAGGCACGCACGTTCCAGGCCGGCGCCGCGCGGGCGATGGCGTGGGGCGAGCGCGCGCGTGTGCTCGAGCTGGGTGCGGACGCGGCCACCGACACGCGGGTCGAGGCGCTCTCGGGCGTGCTGGCGGTGCGCGAGCACGATCGCGCCGCGCTGGCGTCGCTCGAGCGCGAGGCGCTGGCCAGCGGCGATCCGCGGATCATCGCCAGCGTCGATGGTCGTCTCGCCGCGGCGGTCGACGATCCACTCTTGCGCGCGGCGCTGCTGACCCGCCGCGCCGAGGCGCTCGAGGCCTCCGGCGGTCCGCAGGCGCTCGACGTGTATCGCGAGGTCATCGCGCTCGATCCCGAGAACCTCGGCGCGATCCGTGGTCTCGCGCGCCTGGCCGAGGTCTTGGGCGACAGCGACGCGCTGGTCGAGGTCGCCGAGCACGAGGCCTCGATCGCGAAGACGCCGGCCGAGGCCGCCGACGCGTGGACCCGCGCCGGCGTCACGCGCATCGAGCAGATCGGTGATCGCGGCGCAGCCGTGCGCGCGTTCGACAAGGCGCTGCAGCTGTGGCCCGACCACGAGCTCGCGGCCACCCGGCTCACGCAGCTGATGCGGCAGCAGGGCCAGCTCGACAAGCTCGCGGAACGGTTGCTGCGCGCCGCCGGCCAGGCGCAGCAACCCGCGCGATCGGCCGCGCTGTGGCTCGAGGTCGCGCGGCTGTACGCCAAGGAGCTCGACAACCTCGGGGCGGCGATCCATGCGCTCGAGACCCTGCTCGCGGCGCAGCCGCAACAGGCCGACGCGCTGCTGCAGCTCAGCGAGCTGTACCTCGCCGATCGCCGCGCCGACGATGCGATCGGGCTGTTGCGGCGCGCGGTCCAGGTCGCGCGCGGCGAGGGCCTGGGCGAGGCGCACTTCCTGTTGGCGGTCGCGCTCGAGGACAAAGGCGATCCGCCCGGCGCGTTCAAGCACTACGAGATGGCGTTGCAGCAGCGCCCCGGCGACGAGCGCGTGCTCGCGCGGGTGGTGGCGCTGCAGCTCGACTCGGGTCTGTTCGGCGCCGCGGTCGACAGCGCCACGCGCCTGCGCGAGCAGGCCGGCGACGAGGACGCGGCCGTGCGCGCCGACATCGCGCTGGCGCAGGCCTACCTCGGCGTGCGCAAGGTCGACGAGGCCATCGATGCGCTCGCCGACGCGATCGCGCTCGAGGGCACCGGCGGCGTCGCCAGCACCGAGCTGCATCGCATCGCGACCACGCCCGAACACTGGCAGCGCTACCTCGCGGCGCTGCGGCAGCAGCTCGAGGCCGCGCAGGAGCGGCGCCCGATGCTGTACCTCGAGCTCGCACGCACGCAGCGCGAGCGGCTGGGCGAGGCCGAGGCCGCGCGCGCGACCCTGATCGAAGGCCTGCGCGCGTGCAACGGCGACGCCGGTCTGCGCTTCGAGCTGGCCAACGATCTGCGCCTGGCCCATCGCTACGGCGATGCGGTCGATCAGCTGCAGCAGGTGCTGATGGACGACGTCACGCGCATCGAGGCCTGGCGCGCGCTGGCGCGGGCGTTCGACGATCTGCAGCAGCCGCGCGCACGCGGGCTCGCCAACGCGGTGTTGGTGGTGCTCGAGGTCGCCAGCCCCGCCGAGCGCGAGGATCTGCGGCAGTGGCAGCCGCGCACCGACGCGATCCGCCCCGCGGCGTTGGCGGGCGACGCGACCGCGGACCTGCACGTCGCGCGCGATCAACAGGCACCCTCGGCGGCGTTGCTGGCGTCGATCGTCGACGGCCTGGCGAAGATCCGCCCCGCGGATCTGGGTCGCTGGGGCGTGGCCAGCCGCGATCGCATGCGCACCGAACAACCGATGCGTCAGCTGGTCGATCGCATCGCGGGCATGTTCGCGATCGAGGAGTACGACGTGTACCAGCACGCGCTGCGCGACCGCGGCGTGTTCGTGGAGAACACCTCGAAGCCCTCGATCCTGGTGCCGGCGTGGCTCGCCGAGCAGCCTGCGTCGCAGCAGGTGTTCGCGATCGCGACCGCGGTGATCAACCTGTCGCGCGGGTTGTTCACGATCGATCTGTTCACGCCGCGCGAGCTCGAGATCCTGGTCGCCGCCGCCGCGCGCACGTTCGCGCCGGGCTTCGGCGAGACCGTCGCCGCACCCGACGTGCTCGACGATCACATGCGCACGCTGGGCAAGGCGGTCTCGCGCAAGCGGCGGCGCGCCTTCGAGATCGCGGCCGAGGCCTTCCCCAAGACCCGCGGCCCCGACACCGCGACGTTCATCCAGTGGGTGCGGCAGAGCGCGCGCCGCATCGCGCTGCTGGTGGCCGACGATCTGCCCGCGAGCCTCGGCACCGTCGCCCGCGCCGAGGGCATCAGCGGCAAGCTCGGCGTCGCGACGATGCGGACCTCGCCGGTGCTCGCGGATCTCGTGCGCGTGTGGGTCTCGCGTCCTGCGATGACGCTGCGCTACGCGTGCGGGCTGCTGCCGACGCGCCCGGGATGAAGCCGCGACGCGACTAGGGTGCGCGCGCGACCGAGCTCGCGACCAGTCGCGTGATCTGCAGCGACGGCACCTGCGTCACCTCGGCGTCGACCACCACCTTGCTGCCCGAGGGCGGCAGCGTCAGCGAGCCGGCCAGCACCAGGATCTCCGCCGTGCCCGCGGCGTCGGTGAGGTTGAAGCGCTCGACCTCGCGGTCGCCGAGCTTCCAGTGGCCCACGCGATTCGCCGGCGGCGCGAAGGTCTCGAGCGTGCCGACGATGCGGCAGTGCTGGCCCACTGCGCGGTCGTGGAAGCTCTTGGTGTCGCAGTCCTCGGGCGCGCGCAGCCACAGAAACGCCGTGGCCGCGATCGCACCGAACACCGCGAGCACGAGGTACTGCTTCCATTTCGCCAGTGGCGCCGGGGGCGGGGCGGCAGTCATCCGGGTTGGAGACGATCGCCGCGGGCGGTGGTTGCATGCCGGGGCGCGCCTACCGGAGCTGCTGCGCGAGCCCGATCAGGATGCCCTCGGGACCGCGGATGTAGCAGAGCCGATAGCGGTCGGCGTAGTTCACGACCTCGTCGACCACGCTCGCGCCGTGCGTGCGCAGGCGCGCGAGCGTGTCGTCGAGGTCGTCGACGGCGAACATGACGCGCAGGTAGCCCAGGGAGTTGACCGGCGCGGTGCGGTGGTCGGACGCGATCGCGGGGGCGTCGAAGCGCGACAGCTCCAGGCGGCTGTGGCCGTCGGGCGTGCGCATCATCGCGATCTCGACGCGTTGGCCACGAACGCCGGTGACGCGGCCGGCCCACTCGCCTTCGATCGGCATGCGGCCTTCGAGCGACAGGCCCAGCTCGGTGAAGAATGCGACTGCAGCATCGAGGTCTTCGACCACGATGCCGACATTGTCCATGCGCACGACGGTCATCCGGTGGGCTCGCTGTCGCCGGGCCGCGGGCGCGGCGTTGCGGTCAGCCTAGCGTCGAAGGTGCATCGGCGGCAACGGCCGTGCGGTGCGATCACAGCGCGACCGCGGCGTCGTCGACGAGCGCGTCGACCAGCTCGAGCGCGGCGCGGGAGGTTGTGTGCAGCAGCAGCGGCGGTTGGCCTGGGCGGTCGAGTGTGAGGCCGACGCGGGCGAGCTTGCAGTTGCGACAGCGCTTCGCGCCGCCGGGAGGGTTGTCGTAGCGCAGGTCGACGAAGGCGTGCGGGGGTGCTTCGGCAGTGACGTGCAGGCGCGTGCCCGCGCTGTTGCGCAGGGTGAAGTCGAGGCGTCCGGCGTCGTCGAGCGTGACGCGACCGAGCGCGGCGCGACCGAGGCCGTCGAAGCGGTGCTCGCGGCCGCCCTCGCGCAGCACCGCGACCGTGAGCCACGGGGTCCACAGCGGGCCGAGGCGCAGTCGCGCCGAGATCGACTCGAGCACGGCGGTGGGATCCTCGTCGAAGCCGATGACCTGCACCCAGCCGTAGCGATCGGTGTGGCGCTCGCCCCAGTTGTGATTGACGCTGCCGGGCCAGCCATCGATGTCGTGGCGCTCGCCATCGACGTGCAGCGTGCCGCGGAAGCTGCAGCCGGGCAGTCCGATCAGCGCCTTGGCCTTGGGCACGCGCGCGGCGTAGAGGCGCCGCGACAGCAGCAGCAGCGGTGGCGCGTCGCCGGCGGCCTGCAGCGACCACGCGATCGTGGTGCCGCCGCGGCTGGCCTCGCCTTCGGCGTGCACGGTCGGTCCGTCGTCGCGCATCCGCGCGCCGCCGATCACGACGTCGAGACGATCCGCGGCGAAGCTGCACTGCGACAGCGGCAGCTCGGACTTCGCGGCGACGATGCGCGTGACCGGGCCGCGGCCATCGAACCAGATCGCCCACAGCTCGCCGCGTGCGTCGGCGCTGCGGCCTGCGGGGGCGAACACGGTGTAGCGGATCCACAGCGCGATCGGCTCGTGGGGGTGGTTGGCGCGCAGAAACCAGCTCTCGTAGTGGCCGCGATCGGCGGACGGGTCGAACCGCACGCCGTAGCAGGCCGGGCGATCGAGACGCAGCGGGTCCATGCCCGCGACATCGTACGGGCGCGGCCCGGCGCGCGTCCACGCGCATGCGCGTCGGACATCGCAGGGTCGAGCTGCCGCGCCCCGCGGGTGCTATCGTGATCGTGCGCGGTCGCCGATCGGACGTGGCGGGCGAACGTGGTGGAGGCACGATGCGCGGCGAACTCTCGCTCCCGGCTGTGGTGATGCTCGCGATCGCGGCCTGCAACGGCGAAGACGCAGACGCGACCGCCGCGTCGAACGCCGGCTCGGAGTCGGCCGGATCGAGCGCCAGTGGCGACACGCCGTGCGATGCACAGACCGGCGAGGTCTCGGACGCGTGCGCGAGCTGGCTGCAGCAGCAGTGCGCGCCGCTGGACCCGGCGCAGTGCCAGGCGTTCGCGCCCATCGGTGGCAACGGCAGCGAGCTGGGTTGCGCCGTGGCCCACGCGCTCGACGCGGCCGACGGCTGCGCCGAAGCACAGACGGCGTGCGTCGCGGCCATGCACACCGGCGAGGGACCGCAAGGCGCGTTGTGGTTCGAGGGCGACGCGGTGTACCGCGTGGACTGCGACCAGACCGCGTTGCCGTGCCCTGCGATCGTCGTGTTCGGCTGGTCCGCGTGTGGCATCGAAGCCGGCGCGCCCGGCGTGTGCGGCTGCACAGACTGACGCGGGACGAGACGCGCCGGGTCTCGTCGACGACCCCGGGCAAAGCCGCGAAGCGATGCGCGAAGGCGCGGCTCCGACTCGGCCCGACGGAGGCCGACGGCGAGCCGTGCTTCGCCATTGCTTGGTCGAGGCTTGCCTTCGCGCCGCGAAGGTCGGACAACCGCAGCCGTCCATGCGTCGATCCGCGTCGCTCCCGTTGTCCGTGCTCTGGATCTCCCTGCTCGCGGGATGTGCCGCGGTCGTGCCCGCGCAGGCGGTGGCCAAGCCCAAGCTGGCCACGCCGGCGCGCACGGAGGCGATCACGCCCGAAGCCATCGTCGATCTGCGCGCGGTCGGTGACGTGGCGCTGAGTCCCGATGCGCGCCGTATCGCGTACGTGCAGCGATTGCCGCGCGAGCGCGTCGACGGTCCGACCACGATGGTGCGCGCGCTGTTCGTGATCGACAGCGGCGGCGGCACGCCCACGCAGTACACCTTCGAGCCCGACAGCGCGGGCAGCCCCGCGTGGTCGCCCGACGGCAAGACCATCGCATTCGTCGGCCGGCGCAAGGGCGACGACGGGGCGCAGGTGTACCTCGTCGCGGCCGATGGCGGCGGCGCGCGGGCGCTCACGCGGCACAAGACCTCGGTGCGCGAGCTGGCGTGGTCGCCCGACGGCAAGCGCATCGCGTTCACGGCCGATCGCGAGCCGACCGAGGCCGAGCGCAACGATCAGAGCGCGGGCCGTGATCACAAGCTCGGCGACGTCGAGGGCACCAAGCGGCGGCTGTGGATCATCGACGTCGCCGGCGGCGAGGCGCAGGCCCTCTCGCCGCAGGACTTCCACGTCGAGCGCATGCGCTTCTCGCCGCGCGGCGACGCGTTCGCGCTCGTGGGGGGCGATCGCGCCGACGTCGACGGCACCATGATGTACGGCGGCGTCTATCGCCTGCCGCTCGCCGGTGGCACGCCGCAGAAGCTGTGCGAGACCAAGGGCAAGCTCGGCGATCTCGCCTGGTCGCCGCAGGGGCGCACGATCGCGTTCCTCGGCGCCGCCGACATCCACGATCCCACCGCCGGCGTGGTGTGGATCGTGCCCGAGGCCGGCGTCGCGGGGGCGGCCACGCCGCTGACGCTCGACTACCAGGGCACCGGACAGTGGTTGCGCTTCGTCGACGAGTCGCGACTGCTGGTGCTCGCGCACGAGGACACGCGCGCCGCGGTGTTCCTGCTCGACGCGCGAGGGGGCCAGCGCAAGCCGGTGTTCGCCAAGCCACCGGTGTGTCACGGCGCGGACGTCGTGCGCGGCACCTTCGTGTGCGCCGGCGACACCGCGCAGCATCCTGCCGAGGTCTTCGCGGCCAAGCTCGGCGCGCCGCTGCGTCGGCTGACGCACTCCAACCCCGCGCTCGATCGCATCGCGATGGGGGAGCAACGCGTCGTGCGCTACAAGGCCGCGGACGGGCTCTCGCTGGCCGGCGTGCTCACGCTGCCGGTGGGCCATCGCGAGGGCCAGCGGCACCCCTTGGTGGTGCTGCCGCACGGCGGTCCCGAGGGCGTCTCGCTCGCGGGCTGGAACACGCGCGCGGGCTACCCCGCGCAGCTGCTCGCGAGCCGCGGCTTCGTGGTGTTCGAGCCCAACTACCGCGGCAGCTCCGGCCGCGGCGTCGCGTTCGGCAAGGCCGACCACGGCGATCTCGGCGGCAAGGAATTCGACGACGTGCTCGCGGGCATCGACGAGCTCGTGCGTCAGGGTCTGGTCGATCCCGATCGCGTCGGCATGGGCGGGTGGAGCTACGGCGGCTACTTCTCCGGGCTCGCGGCGACCAAGCACAGCAAGCGCTTCCGCGCCGCGATGGTCGGCGCCGCGATCACCAACTGGATGTCGTTCACCGGCACCAGCGAGATCGAACACGAGAACTCGCTGGTGCACTGGAAGCTGTGGCCGTACGACCAGCCCGAGCTGGTGTGGTCGCGCTCGCCGATGGCACACACCAAGGGCGCGTCGACGCCGACGTTGATCGTGCACGGCCTCGACGACACGCGCGTGCCACCGGAGCAGGCCAAGGAGCTGTACCGCGCGCTGCGCCACGCGGGCGTGACCACCGAGCTGGTGACCTACCCACGCGAGGGTCACGGCCTGGGCGAACGCGAGCACCAGCTCGACTTCCTGCGCCGCATGACGGCGTGGTTCGAGCAGCACCTGGCGGCGCGCGCCGGCTGACGCGAACACTCCGCGGATCGAA
>JAIBBS010000251.1 GCA_019694555.1 Nannocystaceae bacterium | reverse complement strand
TGCGTCGGCGCCGGCGGCACGGTCGCGGGCGGCGGCGCGGCGCTCGCGACCGGAGCCGCGGTGGCGGCCGCGTCGCGCTCGCGATCGCAGCCGGCGGCCAGCGTCAACGCCACGGTGACGACGGTGGCGCACGGTCGTGGCCCACGCGCGCCGGCGCGGCGATGGCTCGGAGATCTCGGTCGCATCTGCGCTACCGTACGAACGCGGCCGAGGATATCATCCGCCGCGATGCCGACCACCAGGCGGGTCTTCCTCGCCAGCGCCGCGATCCTCGGTGCCGAGTTCGCATGGGCCCGCAGCGCGCGCGCCATGCCGGCCGAGTTCCGCCGCCCCGCGCCGGCGGGCAGCGGCAGCGGCAACCAAGGCGGCACGCTGCTGACGAAGAGCCCGTTGCCGGCGCTGGCGGGCCTCGCGACCGCGGCGATCGAGCGCGCCAAGACCAAGGGCGCCAGCTGGGCCGACGCGCGCGTGGTCGCGTGGACGCGCGAGCGCGTGTCAGTGCGCGACGCCCGGGTCGAGGCCCCGACCGCGTCGCAGTCGCTGGGGCTGTCGGTGCGCGTGCTGGTCGACGGCGCGTGGGGCTTCGCCGCGTCGCCCAAGCTCGACGAGGCCGGCGTGCGCGCGCTGGTCGATCGCGCCATCGCGACCGCCAAGGCCGACGCGGCGCTGCGCAAGCGGCTGGGCGCGCCGGCGGTGGAGCTGGTGCCGGCAGCCGCGGCCGTGGGCAGCTGGGTCACGCCGCACACCATCGATCCGTTCGACGTCACGCCCGCGGACAAGGCCGCGCTGCTGTTGTCGGCCACGACCGCGGCGCTCGCGACCGCGGGCGTGCGGCATGCCGAGGCCTCGGTCACGTGCGTGCGCGAGGACAAGCTGTTGGTCACCACCGACGGCACGCGCGTGCACCAGATCCAGCTGCGGGTCGCGCCCGAGTTCTCCGTCACCGCGGTCGATCGTCGCCGCGGTCGCTTCGCCAGCCGCGACCACGAGGCCGCGCCGCTGCAGGCGGGCTGGGAGAGCGTGGTCGAGCTCGAGCTGCCCGCCGCGGCGCCGCTGCTGGGCGAAGAGGTGCTGCAGAAGCTGCACGCGCCGGCGATCGATCCGGGCCTGCGTCACGTCGTGCTCACGCCGTCGAACCTCTATCTGACGATCCACGAGAGCATCGGGCACCCGACCGAGCTCGATCGCGCGGTGGGGCTCGAGGCCAACTTCGCCGGCACCAGCTTCCTGCGCACCGGCGACACCGGCAGCTTGAAGTACGGCAGCGAGATCGTCACCGTGCTCGCCGATCGCACGCAGCCCGGTGGGCTCGCCACCGTGGGCTGGGACGACGAGGGCGTGCCCGGCAGCCGCTGGGAGCTGGTGCGCGCCGGCACCTTCGTCGACTGGCAGACCACGCGCGAGCAGGCGGGCTGGATCGGACAACAGACCAGCCACGGCTGCAGCTACGGCCACGGCTACGACGGCGTGCCGTTCCAGCGCATGCCCAACGTCAGCCTGCAGCCGGGCGCCGAGGGCTACACCACCGAGGACCTGATCAACGCCACCGAGGACGGCGTGCTCGTCAGCGGCCGGGGTTCCTGGTCGATCGACCAGCAACGACACAACTTCCAGTTCGGCGGGCAGATGTTCTGGCGCATCAAGAAGGGCCGCCTGGTCGGGGTCGTGCGCGACGTCGCGTACCAGGCCAACACGCTCGAGTTCTGGCGCAGCTGCGACATGATCGGCGGCGAGAGCACCTATCGGCTGGGCGGCAGCATGGGCGACGGCAAGGGCGAGCCGCAGCAGTCCAACGCGGTCAGCCACGGCTGTCCGCCGGCCCGCTTCCGCGCCAACGTCCTGCGCACCGGAGGTGACGCGTGAGCATGACCGTCGCGGCAGCGCGCGCGCTGTGCAAGGCCGTGCTGGCCGAGGCCAGCTTCGGCGACGTGCGCGTGCACGTGCGCGCGCAACAGACCGGCGATCTGCGCTTTGGCGCGTCGCGTCCGACCACCAGCGGCGACGTCGAGACGCTCGCGATCGAGGTCACGGCCGCCCAGGGCGGGCGCGCGGCGACGGTGACCGGCAACCGCACCGATCCCGCGTCGCTGCGCGAGCTGGTGCAGCGGGCCGAGGCCCTCGCCGCGCTCGCGCCGGTCGATCCCGAGGCCGCGGGTCCGCTGGGACCGGTGAGCCTGCCGCGGGTGGTCGCGCGCGATCCCAAGGTCGCGCGGCTGGGCGCGAGCGCCCGCGCGGCGCTGGTCGGCGAGGCCATCGAGACCGGTCGCGCCCGCGGATTCGAGGTCTCGGGCCACCTGCTGCACCGCGACATCACCGAGGCCTTCGCCGATCGCCGCGGCCTCGCGGTCGCCCACGCCGCGACCGAGCTGCGCATGAGCTGCACCTGTCGCACGCCCGACGGCAGCGGCAGCAGCAAGGGCGCGTTCGCGTCGCACGCCCTGGCCAAGCTCTCACCCAAGACCTTGGTCGCCGGCATCGCCGACGTCGCGCTGCGCAGCCGCGATCCCAAGCCGCTCGAGCCCGGCAGCTACGACGTGCTGCTGATGCCCGACGCGGTCGCCGAGCTGCTCGAGTTCCTCGTCGACGCCATGGGCGCGCGCGCGGCCACCGAGGGCCGCAGCTTCTTCGCCAAGGCCGGCGGCGGCACCAAGCTGGGCGAGTCGTTGTTCGACCCGCGCGTCGATCTGCGCAGCAACGCCGCCGATCGCGACAACCCGGCGTCGCCGTTCGCCGAGGACGGACGACCGCAACGACCCGTGACGTGGATCGAAGCCGGCGTGCCGCGGGCGCTGCACGCCGAGCGTGGCTTCGCCGCCGCCGCGGGCGTGCCCGACACGCCCAGGCCCAGCTCGATGCACATGAAGGGCGGCGATCTCGATCTCACCGCGCTGCTGGCCAAGCTCGACCGCGGCGTGCTGGTCACGCGGCTGTGGTACAACCGCATGCTCGATCCCAAGGGCATCGTCGCGACCGGGCTCACGCGCGACGGCACCTTCTGGGTCGAGGGCGGTGCGATCGCCCACCCGATCAAGAACCTGCGCTACAACGACAGCCCGGTGACGTTGCTGTCGCGCCTGGTCGCGCTGGGCCGCCCGGTCCGCGCGGGCCTGGTGACCGAGCGCGTGTGGGTGGTGCCGCCGGTGGTGGCCAAGGGCTTCCGCTTCGAGAGCAGCTCCGACGCGATCTGAGCGCGCCGCGACGCGCGTCGCGAGCGGCCGAGTCGCGATTCACGTCGTGATGATCGGCGCGCGATCGAGCCGCGACAGGTGCCGCTCGTTCATCAGGAACGCCTGCACCAGCCAGGTCGCGCGCGAGGCATCGCGCACGCCCATGGCCCAGTCGTACTCGGCGGGGTGCAGGAGCTTGATCGGCAGGATCCACACCGGATCGCCGGCGTCGCGCGCGAGCACGGCGTGCGCGCCCAGGGTCTCGCCCGAGAACGGCAGGCCCACGAGCGTGCCGTGCACGCCCGCGCGGCTGACCCAGCCCTCGAGCCCCGGCACCGGCATCACGCCCAGCGTGAGGCACAGGTGGTGCTTGAGCCGCGCGCGCAGATCGAAGCGCTGCGTCACCAGCCAGTTGCTCGCGGACCACAGCAGCGGCGCGACCCACGGGGGCACCGGTGCCGCGGGGTCGCCGGTCGCGGGCGCCTCGATCGCGAGCTCGAGCCAGTAGCGGAAGTTGGGCACGTCGTGGTGCAGGCTCGGATCCCACGGGTCCGACAGGCCGTCGGTCACCACGAGCACGGTCGCGCCGCGGTGCACCACCCGCAGTCGGCCCAGCGGCTGCGCCGGCCACGGCACCAGCTCGAGGCCGTCGCGGCTGGCGGTCCGCATCGGAGCCAGCCGCGCGATCGGGCGCTCGTCGAGCTTGCCCAGCTTCGCCAGCGAGGCCGCGCGCTGCTCGGCGAGGGGGAGCGGGGGTGCGAACGCGCGTTCCAAGGTCAATCGCCATCTTGTCGCGGTCGCTTGGCCTGCGTCAAGCGAGGGTCTGTCCGCACGGCCGCGCGGGGGCGTTTCGTGCGGCCAACCCAAACCCGCCGCTCGCGGATAGGGACCGCCGACCCGCACCCCGAAGGCCCGCCATGTCGCTGTCGATGCTGCTGTCGCTGTACTCCACGCTCGTCGTCTCGCCCCCCGCACCCACGGTTCCGGCCGCGCCCGGCGGTGATGCGGCGGGCACGACGACCACGCACACCATCGAGGTGGTCGAGGACGACGACGACGAGGACGACGAGGACGACGACGACGACGGGCACCACCACCATCACCACCACCACGGCAAGCTGGGCTGGTACGGCATCTCCGGCGGTGTGGTCGCGGCGCCGATCCCCACGCCGGGTCGGCTGCGACCGGGCAGCGTGATCGGCAGCAACGCGACGCGGCCGTGTCTCGATCCGTTCCGCGCGCAACACTGCAGCGCCGCCCGCGGCTTCGACCTCAAGCTGCAGTTCTATCGCGCCCGCGACGCCTGGCACTACCCGCGGTGGGTCGGCTACTTTCGCACCGGCTACGGCGCGGGGCGGGCCGACTTCGATCCGCGCGACGCCGCCGGCTTCGCCGCGCGCGAGGCGAGGAGCCTGGCGTACGTCTCGGTGCCGCTGTTCTTCGGCTTCAACCTCTACGCCTTCGAGCGCTTCCCGGTGCGGCCCTACGTCGGCGCGAGCGCGGGCTTCGACGTGCTGCGGCTGCGCTACACCCGTCACCAGGACCGCGCGCTGCACGACGCGAGCGCGCGCATCGGCTTCGAGCTGCACGCCGGCCTCGAGGCACGGATCTCCAACGTCGTCGCGCTGACCGCCGAGGTGCAGCAGCTGTGGAGCGCGCGGCGACGGATCTCCGCGCTGCCCGACGTGACGACCACGGGCCTGTCGGTGATCGCGGGTGTCGCGATCAGCATCCCCAGCCGGCACGGCGCGGTGCATCGCAGCCGTCGCGTGCATCGCACGGTGACGGTGACGCAGCAGCGCGCGCCGGCGTCCGACGCCGCGCCGACGCCCGCACCCGCGGTCGCGCCGACGCCCGCACCCGCGCCGGCGGCCGCGCCCGCACCCGCGGTCGCGCCCGCACCCGCGGCCGCGCCCACACCCGCGCCGACGCTCGCGCCCCAGCCCATGCCGGTGCTGCAGCCCGCGCCGGTCACCCCCACCACGATCGCGCCGACCGTTGCAGGCTGATGCCGCATCGTGCCGCCCGCGCGGCGATGCTGCGCCCGCGCCCGGGCGATCGCATAGTACGCCCGTGAACCGCACGGCCGAGCCCGACGACGCGCGTGCGCCGTGCGGTTGGAGCCGCACGCTGCTCGCGGGCTTCCGCGCCGGTGCCCCCGAGGCCCTGCGAGAGATCTATCGCATGCACGCGCGCGAGATCACGACCATGCTGCGCCACGGCTTCGCGTTCGAGTCCAACGCCGGCATCGGCCGCTTCGGCGGGCTGAGCTCGCCGTTCGAGCTGCAAGACGCGCTGCACGAGACCTTCGCGCGGGCGTTCGAGCCTGCCGCGCGGCGGGCCTTCGACGGCATCCGCCCCTACGGTCCGTACCTGCGGACCATCGCGCGCAACGTGGTGTTGCGCGCGGGCCGGCGCCAGCGCGAGCGCGTGCCGCTGCCCGACGGGATCGAGCAGGAGCGGGCGGTGGCGGGCACCGACGACGACGCCGGCGATCCCGAGCGCGCGGCGCAGGATCGCGAGCTGGTCGCCGTGGTGCGCGCGTTCCTCGACCGCGTGGCGCCGGCCGATCGCGCGCTGCTGCAGGCGCGCTTCGTCGACGGCCTGTCGCAGCGCGACGCCGCCGAGCAGCTGGGGCTCGGACGCCAGCAGCTGCGCACGCGCGAGGCCCGACTGCGCGAGGCGCTGCTCGATCACCTGCGCGAGCGCGGCCGCGAGGGCCTCGCCGCGGTGTTGCCGTCGCTGCTCACGGCGCTGGTGGTGGAGGCGCTGCGATGATCGGGCGCTGGCGCCGACCGCCCGAGCACCGCGCGGCGCTGGGCGAGCTCGACGAGGCCGCCACCGCGGCGCTGCTGCGGCGGCTCGCGCACGACGACGCGGCGCGGGCCCGCTACGACCGCGCGATCGCGGCGATGCGGCTGCTCGAGCGCAGCGACGTCGCGGAGGTCGAGCTCGAGCTGGTCGAGCGCTGGCTCGCGGCCGACGGGGTCTTCGCGCCGCAGACCGCGACGCGGCGCTGGCCGCTGCTGCTGACCAGCGTGCTGGCGGCCGCGGCCGCGGTGCTGTGGCTGCGCGGTGCGCCGCCGCGGCACGCCGGCGACGAGTTCACGCCGCGCGGCCCGGGCGACGCCACGCCGTTGTCGCTGCAGCTGCTGTGCGACGACGGCCGCGACGCGGGCCCACGGGTCGAGGCCGCGCAGGGTCGTTGCCCGCGCGATGGTACGCTCGCGTTCGCCGTGCGACTCGAGCCTCGTCACGACGGCGGCCGCGTGGTGGTGCTGTTCGGTCTCGATGCCGCCGGCGAGGTGCAGTACTACGTGCCCAACCCCGACGACGCCGCCGTGCCCGCGATCGAGCCCGGCCGCTGGCAGCCGCTGTCGCGCGCGGTGCGGCTCGAGGTCAACCACGTGGCCGGGCCGCTGCGGATCTACGCCGCGGCGCTGCCGGCCGCGCCGACGCTCGACGCGATCGATGCCGCCGCGACCGCGCTGCGTCGCCGCGTCGGATCCGACGACGACGATCGGCCGTGGTCCGCACGCCTGCCTGCGCAGGCCGAGTTGCTCGCGGGTTGCGGCGCCGATCGCTGCGCCTTCGCCCAGGCCGATCTGCTCGTCACCGAGGACGCCACGCCATGAACCGCGCGTCACTGCTGCTGTCCGCTGCGCTCGCCGTCACCCCGCAGCTCGCCCACGCCGCGCCCGGCGACGGCGCGGCCGCGGCCGCCGTCCCGCTGGTCGAGCGCGCGCACGTGCAGCGCTTCGCGCTGGTGATCGGCAGCAACCACACCCTCGATCGCAAGCAGGCGCCGCTGCGCTACGCCGACGACGACGCGCTCAAGCTGGCGGCCGCGCTGCGCGAGGCCGGGGTCGAGGTCACCACTGCGGTGCGGCTCGATCACGACTCGCAGGCGCAGCACCCCGACGCGACCGCCACCACCGAGCCGGCCACGCGCGCGGGCGTGCGCGCGGCGTGGACCGCCCTGCGCGAGCGCATGGACGCGGCCAAGGCCGCCGGCGCGCAGGTCGAGCTGCTGCTGTTCTACAGCGGCCACGGCGACGTCGGCCCCGATGGCCAGGGCTTCCTGACGCTCGACGACGGCAAGTTCACGCGCGCCGACCTCTTCGGCGAGGTGCTCGCGACTTCGCCGGCGGCGTTCAACCACGTGCTGGTCGATGCATGCCGCAGCGAGCAGTTCGTGCTCTCGCGCGGCCGCGGTCGCTGGCGCTCGGACCAGGCCGAGGGCGGCTACGGCGACGCGGTCAAGCGCTACCTGGACAGCCATCACCTCGGCGCGTTCCCCAACACCGGCGTGATCGTGGCCCACTCGGTCGATCAGCAGACCCACGAGTGGGAGCGCTACCACGGCGGCATCTTCACCCACGAGCTGGTCTCGGGCCTGCGCGGCGGCGCCGATCTCAACGGCGATGGGCACATCGAGTACAGCGAGCTGGGCGCGTTCGTGTCGTCGGCCAACAGCTCGGTCGAGGATCCGCGCGCGCGGCTGCAGGTGGTGGTGCGGCCGCCCGCCGGCGACGAACGTCGCGCGCTGCTGGTGCACGAGCACCTCGACGGCGCGCGGATCCTGCTGGTGACCGGCGACGGCAGCGAGCTGTGGACGCTGGAGGACGAGCACGGCGTGCGCATCGCCGACGTGCGCCGCAGCGGCGAACGTCCGGGGTGGTTGCGCCTGCCCGCGGGCGATCTGTTCGTCGCGCGCGAGCGACCCGGCGAGGGCGGGACCTCGCGGCAGGAGGCGCGCATCGCCGCGTCGCAGGGTGGGGTGGTGCTGGCGCACCAGCTGGAGTTCTCGAGCCCGACGCAGCAGGCCCGCGGCGCGCTGGATCAGGCGCTGCGCGCGGGACTGTTCGCGACGCCGTTCGGGCCCGGCTACTACGCGGGCTTCGTCGATCGCACGGGGCTGCTGCCGGTGCGCGAGTCGTCGTGGAACGACGCCGCGTGGGCGCAGCGGCTGGCGGCCGCGCAGCCCGAGCCCGTGCCCGCGCCGGGGCCTGCGGCCGTGCCACCGCCGGTGGTCGCGGCGCCGGTCGAGCCCACCGCGGCGACGCCTGCGGTCAAGCGCGAGACCCCCCGGTGGGCCGCGACGCGGTCGCGCTGGGGCTCGGTGCACGTCGGCGCGATCCTCACGCCGTTCGGCCGCACCGCCGGCAGCGTCGATGGTTGGCGCGTGATCTCCAACGGCTTCGTCGGGCCCGAGCGCGCGCCCGAGTGGCGCGGCCTCGATCTGCGCTGGCAGTACTTCTCGCTGCGCGACGACGATCGCTTCCCGCGGTGGATCGGCTACTTCCGCAGCGGCTACACCGCGGGCGCGGCGAGCTTCGCCAGCGCGGGCACGCCCGCGGCCGGCGACGCGACCAAGCTGTCGTACGTGGCGGTGCCGCTGTTCCTGGGCGGCAGCTTCTATCCCTTCGCGAAGTTCCCGCTGCGGCCGTTTCTGGGGCTGGGCGCCGGCTTCGACGTGCTGCGGCTGGCATACCGCCGCCACGAACGGGCGCAGCTGCGCGACGTCAGCGCGCGCATCGGCTTCGAGCTGCACGCCGGGCTCGAGGTCCGCATCACCAACTACGTCGCGTTGACCGCGGAGATCATGCAGCTGTGGAGCGCGCGGCGGCGTCTGGCCGGCGTGCCCGACTTCTCGCACGAGGGCTTCACGATCCTCACCGGCGTCTCGGCCGGCTTCCCGCTCACGCGCGCCGACGCGGCGGCGGTGCGCCGGTCTCGGCGCGCCTCGAAGCGCTAACCTGCTCGCTGCGGGTCCGGTTCGGCTGCCCCGACCTCGTCGTCGGGGCGTGCCCGGACCACGCGCACGAGATCGCCGAAGGTGGCCTCGGCCATGATGGTGGCGCGGGCGTCGTCGAGCTCGCGCAGCAGCGCGCCGAGTCGATCGTCGCGCACGCCCACGGTCTGGTCGCGGTCGAACAGCGTGAGCACGTCGATGACGCGGATCTGGTCGGGCGGTCGCGCCGGGATCACCAGCTGCCGCGGCTCGGCGGTCTCGAGCACCCAGCCGGCGCGCTCGAGCGCGTCGACCACGTCGCCGACGTGATCGAGCGCGAGGCGGAAGCGCTCGCCGATCGACTCGATCGAGATGCCGACCTGGCGCTGCGAGAAGTGATCGCAGATCGCGAGCATGATGCGTGCGGCGGTGCGGCCGGTCGGGCGCAGGTACGACGCGCGCTCGAGCACGTAGCGGTTGAGGAAGCCCTGCAGCGCGATGGCGCGGTGGTTGTGCACCGCGTAGGTGATCTGCGCGCCCAGCAGGATCACCATCCACGAGACGTACGACCACACGATCACGATCGGCAGCATCGCGAGCGAGCCGTACATGCCCTCGTAGGTGCGCAGCGCGAAGCGGGTGGCGTAGAAGCCGAAGCCGAACTTGGCGCCCTCGAGCAGGATCGCGGAGATGGTGCCGCCGACCAGCGCGGCGTGCCAGCGCACCTGCGTGAAGGGCAGGAAGCGGTTGAGCAGCACCAGTGCGAAGAGCGACAGGATAATCGGCGAGGCCAGCAGCACCGTCATGCCCGCCAGCAGCGGCGTCGCGAGGCTGAACAGCATCACCAGCGGCCCCAGCGTCGCCAGGGTGTAGAACATGGTGAACTGCACCAAGACGCTGCGGCGCTTGGCCACGCGCCAGATGCGGTTGAACGTGCGCTCGAGCGTCGAGAACAGCACGAACGCGACCACCAGCGTGCCGAGGAAGCCCCAGGTGCCCAGCCGCGCGAGCGTGACGTTCTGCGCCAGCGACAGCGCGCTCTGGGCCAGGTCGGCCGCGCGATCGCTCTCGGGCACCAGCGAGCGGAACAGCGTGCCGAGCAAACGCTCGCCCGCCGCGGGATCCATGAGCGCGACCACCAGCAGGCCGACGCCGATGATCGGCACGGTCGACAGCAGCGTGTGCATCGTCAACAGACCCGACATGCCCGCGGCGCGGTCTTCGATGGCCCAGCGGCGCAGCACGTACATCGTCATCAGCCACACGCGGCGGCGCCGGGTCGGGCGGTACTCGGGCGTGTCCGGCACCACGCGCGCCGCGACGTCGCGCAGCCGCGCGAGCGCGGCCGACGAGCGCGAGGCCTGCTCGTAGCCGCCCGAGGGGCCGTGCACGCGCGCGCGCTCGGCATAG
>JAIBBS010000050.1 GCA_019694555.1 Nannocystaceae bacterium | reverse complement strand
CGTAGGGGCGCCAGGCGCGGTCCATGGCACGGCCGTCGCACCGCGCGGCTACGCGTGTCGACGCGGGGCGAGGCATGCACGTCCGCCCCAGAGCCCGCGCCGCAGACCGCAGACGGAGGCGAGTCCGACACGGCTGCGTCGCCGCGCCTCGAAGGTGCTTGACGGCGAGGCACGACGACTGCAACGTGCCAGGCCGTCCAAGGAGGGGCCAATGCCGAAGGCGTGCGAAGACGAGACGGTCGCGCTCCGTGCATCCTGCTCGGGCGCGGCAGTGAGTGGAACGTCGGAAATGCCGCGAAGGCATGACGAGGCGCACCCGGCGATGGAAACGACGAGGGTACGTCGGTGACACGCCGAATGCGACGCGGCGTGGGACGATGCCATCAAAAGACGTGCAAGGTGGATCTGCTCGATCTTCGTCTGCCGCAGGCGAGCGGATCGTATGGGACCAAGAAGCAGCTGGATTGCGCGCGGGGTCGCGTCTCCCGCCGGCGTGAAGGGAACCCGTACTGATGACACACGAGCCCGCGGACGATCTTCCGTCCTGGATCCGCCGGATCGAGACGGAGCGCGACAAGCAGGGGGTCGAGGCAGCGCTGCGCCTGTGCGATGCCGCAATCCACGCGTGCGGCCGGGTCGCGGCGCTCTTGCGAGAGCGTTCCTACCTCCGCCACCGCTTGGGCGACTACGTCGGGGCGTTGAACGACGCCGACGAAGTGGTGCGGCTCGACCCGTGCCCGTATTTTCTCATGGAGCGCGCGCGCCGGCACATACGGCTGGACGACTACGCCAGCGCACGCAACGACCTCACAGCGGCGCTCGAGCATCCGAACGAACGCGAGCGTGAGTACTGCAGGAGCCACGTCGAACTCTTGCTCGCCTACGCGACCATGCAACTCGGCGACATCGAGGAAGGGATCGAGCTCGCGCGGCGGTGCAGCGACCCCGGCCCACTGTGGATCGACGGTGGGTTGATCACTCGACAGTGGATGATCGACGAAGGCGAGCGCATCCTCGCCGAGGAGCGCGAGGCCGACGAAGCCGAAGCGCGCAACGCACGGCGAGACCCACCCGAGGACGACGCGTCGTGATCGCCGTCGGCCGTTCGAGCCTGGCTGCCCTTCACCGCACGCCCGCGAGCGGATCGTCCGGCACGCCCACCTCGATCGCGCCGGCGAGGCCGCGCACCGCGTGCACCCAGGCAGCCGGGCGCGCGGCACCGCGTGCTCGCGCTCACGCGCCGTCGCCCGCGTTCGCGCGCCGCTGCGCTGGCCACAGTCGTCACGCGCCGACCGTGGCGCCGCCGCGCCGCCCACGGATCCCGTAGACTTGCAGCGTCCGTGCCGTGGTGCCCGAAGGTTGCATGGCGCGCCGCACCGCGATGAGACCCTGGCGCCCCACGTTCGGCCTCGCGCTCGTGCTCGGCACCGCCGCGTGCAAGCCTGACGGGCACCCGCCCACGCTCGAGGGGATCTCGGACCAACTCGCCGCGGTCGGGGCCGAGCTCGTCGTGGACCTGCACGGCTCCGATCCCGACGGCGACGAGCTCGCCTACGGCTTTGCCGCCGAGCTCGAGCACTCCGGCGCGACGATCTCCAAGCGCCCCGACGGTACCGGCGTGTTCCGCTGGACGCCGACTGCCGATCACGTCGGCACGTGGCCGTTCGACTTCATCGTCAGCGACGGCCACCTGCGCGACACCGTCACCGTCACCATCGACGTGCGCACGACCCTGGGCGAGGGCGCAGTGCCGGTGTTCCGCGAGCCGCTGGGTTCGGGCACCACCTTGGATCTCGATCACGCCGATTGCCTCGAGCTGCCGATCGTCGTCGAGGACCAAGACGACACCGAGGTCACGCTCGGCATCGCCGAGCCCGCGCTCGCGGGCGCCGAGATGATCCAGGACGAGGGCCTGCGCGGCACCTTCCGCTGGTGCCCCACGCCCGAGCAGCTCGGCGACGATCGCCACCCCGTGGTGCTGCTCGCCGACGACGGCGAGCACGAGCCCACGCGCAAGGACTACTTGATCGTGCTGCGTCGCGGCAACAAGCCCGACTGCCCCGGCGCCGCGCCGGTCATCGAGCACACCCCCGCGGACGTCGCGACGGTGCTCGACGTCGAGATCGTCGCGCACGTCAGCGACGACGTCGGGCTCGAGCAGGCGCCGCTGCTGTACGTGACCACGCAGCAGCCGGCCACGCCGATCGACTTCGCCGCGTTCGACGTGCTCGAGATGACGCCCGACGGCGGCGATCTCGTCGACGGCACCTGGGTCGCGCGCGTCGCCAACCCCGTCGCCGCCGCGCCACAGGGCTCGAGCGCGCAGCTGTGGTACATCGTCTCGGCCGCCGACAACGACGACGCGGCAGGCGACTGCGACCACGTCACCGACGCGCCCAGCGAGGGCGCCTTCGCGATCACGGTGACCAACGACGGCGGCAGCGGCGGCCTGGGCACCTGCGAGGCCTGCAGCGCCGACGTGCAGTGCGGCGGCCCCGACGACCTGTGCGTGCCGCTGGGCCCCGAGCACGACGGTCGCTGCGCGACCGACTGCGACGTCGATCGCGACTGCGACGCCGACTTCGGCTGCGAGCCGGTGGAGTCGGTCGACGGCGCGGTCGCCAAGCAGTGCGTGCCGATCTCGGGCATGTGCGAGCCCGACATGCCCGCGTGCGCCGACGACGACCGCGAGGACAACGACACCCGCATGCAGGCCCAGGGCGAGGCCGCGCTGCCGGCCGGCGACTACCCCGCGCTGGTCGCCTGCGAAGGCGACGACGACTGGTACCGCGTCGTGGTCGACGCGGACACCACCATCGGCGCGCTGGTCGACGGCGGCGACGCGACCAACCTCAACCTCGGGCTCTACGACGCCGGCGGTGCGGTGATCGACCAGGCCGCCGGTGCCGGCTCGTTCGAGGCGGTCGAGTCGTGCGTGCCCGCGGGCACCTACTACGTGCGCGTGTGGTCGCTGGGCGCCGGCGACAACGACTACGACCTGCTGCTCGAGACCACCGCCGGCGCGTGCGCGCCCAGCTGCGACGACGACGACCTCGAGCCCGACGACGCGCTGGGCCAGGCCACCTACGCCGAGGTCTTCCCCGACGGCTACCTCGTGCTCGATCGCATGCTCTGCAGCGACGACGACGACTGGTACGAGATCTCGGTGTTCTCGGGCGAGACCATCGTGGTCGACCTCGCCTTCACGCAGGCCGCCGCCGACGAGGACCTCGACCTGCACCTGCACGACGACGCCGGCGTCGACCTCACGCCGTGCACCGAGCAGATGCCGGCCGAGTGCACCGTGGCCCAGGGCCAGAGCGCCGACAGCGACGAGCACCTCGAGTTCAGCGACATCGATGCCGGCTGCGCGCCGTGCACCTACTACGTGCGGGTGCACGGCTGGGACGGCTCGCAGAACGCCTACGACCTCGAGATCGTCGTGCAGTGAGCCGCGTCAGCAGCCCGCGCCGCAGGGGTTGACCGCCTCGTCGGCGCACAGGTCGTCCCACCCGGTGTCGCAGCAGAAGCCGTCGATGGCGCAGACGCAGTCCTCGATCTCGGGCACCGCGCAGCCGGTGCCGTCGTGCGCGATGCAGCAGTCGCCGCCGGGCGGGGCCTCGTCGATGGTCAGCGTGAAGTTGCCCGACTGGCCCTCGCCATCGATGGTCACGACCACGGTCTGGTCCTGCACCAGCTGTGCGAACGAGATCGAGGTGCCGAACTGCTCGAAGTCGCAGTCGAGCTCGACGCCGCCGCAGTCCTGGTCGCGGACGTAGAGCAGGGCCGGGTACGCCGAGCCGGTGGTGTCGAAGCGGTACAGCCCGTCGGCGGGCGCGGTCCAGGTGTACGAGACGTCGTTGCCGGTCAGCCCGCCGCACGAGCCGGTCGCGGCGTTGTCGGCGTTGGCGGTGGTGTCCATCACGGTGGTGGGCACGACGTTGCCGAGGTCCTCGTCGGGGCAGGTGCCGTCGAGCTGGCCCACGTGCAGGCCGAACGCGCCCTGCGAGTCGAAGTTGCCGTCGACCACGACCACGATGGTCTGCCCGGCGACCAGCGGCAGCGACAGCGCCGAGCCCTGATCGAACTGGTAGTTGTCGTTGCACGCGAGCTCGGGCGCGTTGCAGGCCGGGCCGTCGAGCACGTACAGCAGCGTGTCGAAGAACGTGCCCAGGGTGTCGAAGGTGTAGGTACCGTCGGCCGGCGCCGTGAACGAGTAGGCGTAGTCGGCCGACTCGTCGCCGGGTCCGCCGGAGCTGCAGCTGCCGTGCAGCTTGTCGATGCCGCCGGTGGTGCTGTCGTTGAGCGTCTGCGGCGTGGTGCTGGCCGCGGTCTCGTCGGGGCAGGGCACGAGGTCGACGTTGAAGGTGTAGGCACCGATGCCGTTGCCGTCGACCGCGACCATGACCTGCTGGCCCGCGGCCAGGCCCTCGACCACGCGCGAGTCGGCGTTGCCGGGCGTGACGTCGTCGTTGCAGTCGAGCTCGGGCCCACCGCAACCGCCGTCGCGCAGGTACACCACCGTGTCGAGCGGCGAGCCGAAGGTGTCGAACTGGTAGAGCCCGTCCTGCGGCGCGGTGAACAGGTACAGCGAGTCGGGCGAGAAGTCGCCGCCGCAGCTGCCGGCGGCGGTGTTGTCTCCGCCCGCGGTGGTGCCGGGGATCGACTGCGGCACGGTGTTGCCGAGATCGCTGTCGGGGCACGCACCGCCGAGGGTGTCGATGTGGAGATCGAAGGTGCCCGACTCGAACAGGCTGTCGACCACGATCGTGACCTGCTGGCCGGCCTGCAGATCCGCGAGCACACCCTGGCTACCGCACGCCAGCTCGCTGCCGCTGCAGTTGCCGTCCAGGACGTAGAGGAACGACGAGAAGCTCGAGCCGAAGGTGTCGAAGGTGTACGTGCCTGCGGCGGGGGCCGTGAACAGGTACGCGGCGTCGGGGCCGGCCTGGCCGCCGCAGCTGCCGGCGAAGCCGTCGAACAGCATGCTGGTGTCGCCCGAGATCGCGTTGGGCACGGTGTTGCCGAGATCCTCGATCGGGCACGCGAGCGAGCCGCCGTTGACGTGCAGCGAGAACGGGCCACCGACGGCGGCGTTGCCGTCGACCACGACCGTGACGGTCTGGCCCGAGACCAGCGGCAACGCCAACGCCGACTGGCTGCCGGCGCCGTCGTCGTTGCAACCCAGCTCGGTGCCGCTGCAGGTGCCGTCGAGCACGTACAACACCGTGTCGAGCCCCGAGCCCGCGGTGTCGAAGGTGTACACGCCGTCGGCCGGAGCGGTGAAGGTGTAGGCCGCGTCGGGCGAGCCCGCGCCGCCGCAGCTGCCGGAGAAGGCGTCGTCGTCGCCGAAGCTGTTGCCGAAGAGGCTGTCGGGCACGGCGGGGCCCAGCGCATCGACCGGACACGCGCCGGTGTTGCCGGTGTCGCTGCTGCTGCCGCTGCTGACGGTGGTCGCGGTCGAGCTGCTCGACGACTCGGCGCTGGTGGTCGTGCTCGCGTCGGTGGTGGTGCTGCCGCTGCTGCTGTCGGCGACCGAGGTCGAGCTGTCGGCAACGCCGCTGCTGCTGCTGCTGTCGGCCGCGGTGCTGGTGCTCGAGCTGTCGAGCGATCCGACGGTCGTGCCGTCCGAGCTGCTCGAGCCGCTCGAGCTCGAGTCGCCCGTCACCTGCGTGCCGTCGTCGTTGCACGCCGCGAGCGCGCCGACCCCGAGCACCAGCGCCCGCCCGAGCCCACGTCGCCTCTGCCACCGACCGCGAAGACCAACCATTGCCATGCGCCGAAGTGTAGGCAATCTGCCGCGCGCAGCAAACCGCGCGCTCGTCCGTGGCGCTGGCGCTGCACGAGCGCCGCTGCGCGGCCGCTGCGGCGAAGCGCTTGCGCGGGCCTCGCTCGCGGCGCGGCCGATTTTCCGTCCGCACCCCGCCGGCGTCTGGGCGATGCTCGCGGGCGGTGACGGAGCACGCGGCCCCGGATCTCGACGCGCTGGTGCGGGCGCTGCAGCGCCCCGAGTGCTACCCCCACGACGCGCACGACCTCGCGATCGTGCACACCCACGCGTCGATCGTCGCGCTGGTCGACGCGCACGTGTACAAGTTCAAGCGGCCGGTGTCGCTGGGCTTCCTCGACTACAGCACGCCGGCGCTGCGGCTGGCCGCGTGCGAGGCCGAGGTCGCGCTCAACCGCCGGCTCGCGCCCGACGTGTACCTCGGCGTGACGTGGCTGCGCGAGGGGCCGCAGGGGTTGTCGCTGGGCCCGCAGGGCCAGCCGCGCGAGCCCTGCGTGCACATGCGGCGCCTGCCCGACGAGGCCTCGCTGTCGTGGCACGTCGAGCACGACACGCTTGGTCGCGCGCAGCTGGCCGCGGTCGCGGCGCGGCTGCAACGCTTCCATGCGCAGGCCCGCCGCGGCGACGACGTGCGCGCGTGGGCGCGGTTCGAGCCGGTGCTGCGCAACGTGCTCGACAACTTCGAGGCCCTGCGCGCGCAGCCGCAGCTGGACATGGCCGCGTTGCTCGAGCGGCTCGAGCAGGCCACCGCGCCGCAGTGGTTGCAGCTGCGGGCGTTGGTCGAGCGCCGCGCGGCGCTGGCGTGCGAGGGCCACGGCGACCTGCGGCTCGAGCACGTGTACCTGCTGCCGCCGGGCGACGTGCCCACGGTCATCGACGGCGTCGAGTTCTCGCTGCCGCTGCGCGCGCTCGATCCGGTCGCCGATCTCGCGTTCTTGGCGATGGACCTGCAGTGCCACGGCGCATGGTGGGCCGCCGATGCGCTGTGGCAGGCGAGCCTGCCGCCGGGCGACGAGGCCTGGGCGCTGGTCGAGCCCTACGTCGCGTACCGCTCGCTGGTGCGCGCCAAGGTCCGCGCGCTGCAGGCCGCGGCCGGCGGCGACGCGGCGCCGCGGCTGTGGGCGCTCGCGCGTGCGCACGTGCTGCAAGCGATGGTCGCGACGCTGCCGGTCGAGCAGCGCCCACTGCTGGTGCTGGTCGCAGGCTTGCCCGGCACCGGCAAGTCGGTGCTGGCCCACGGTCTCGAGCAGCACGCCGGCATGGTGTGGCTGCGCGCCGATGCGATCCGCAAGCAGCTCGCGGGCCTGGGCGAGCACGCGTCGGCGCACACGCAGGTGCGCGCGGGCATCTACACGCCGGCGTGGAACGATCGCACCTACGACGAGTGCCTCGCGCGCGCAGCGGCCGAGCTCGGCCGTGGTGGCCGCGTGGTCGTCGACGCCAGCTTCAAGGAAGAGGGCCGCCGCCGCGCCTTCGTCGACCTGGCGCGCGGCCTGGGCATCCCGGTGCGACTGTTGACGTGCGAGGCCCCGACCGCGGCGGTGCGCCAGCGTCTGGCCGCGCGCCACGACGACGCCTCCGATGCGGACTGGGGCATCTACGAGCACGTGCGTGCGACGTGGGAGCCGCTGTCTGGGCGTTGCGCCGCGATCGCGCACGCGATCGACACCAGCGACGCACCGCAGGCCTCGCTCGCCGCGGCCCTGCGCGCGCTCGCGTCGCCGTGCCCGGGCCCGCCGGAATCGTGAGCCGGCGTCAGCGCGGCTCGAAGCAGCTGCGACCGGGCTGGCAGGTCTCGGGCACGCACAGGCCCGCGTCGGGGCCGGTGACGAACTGCGTGCGCAGGCAGTGGTAGTGGCTCGAGCGCGAGGTCGAGAACGCGTCGGGCGTGTCCTGACCGTAGACGTGCAGCGCCTTGGTCCGCATGAAGCGGCACACCGGTGCGTCGAGATCGGGCAAGGTGGGCTGATCGAACGTCGGCATGGCTGGCTCTACTCCGGGATCGCAACGCCGGTCGCGCGATGCAGGGCGTCGCGCAGCAGGCCCTTGGTCAGCGGGATCTTGTAGCCGTTGTGATCGAGCGGCTTGGCCTTGGCCATCGCCGCGTCGGCGGCCTGCACGAACAACGCGGCGCTCGGGGCCTTGCCCTCGAGCACGGCCTCGGCCTCGCGCGCGCGCCAGGGAATCGGCGCGACGTGGCCCAGGGCCACGCGCACGTCGAGCAGCGTGCCACCCTCGACGCGGCAGCGCACCGCGACCTCACCCAGCGGCCAGTCGTGCGACTGCTTCTCCTTGGCCGCGGCGTAGCTCGAGCGCTGCTGCGCGCCGGCGGCGGGCAGCTCGATCGCGACGATGATCTCGCCGGCGGCGAGCGTGTGCTCGCGCGTCGGATCGACGGTGGGCGGCGAGAACAGCTCGGCCACCGCGAGACTGCGCGGACCCTTGGGCCCGACCACGTGCACGCGCGCGTCGTGGGCCAGCAGCGCGACCGCCAGCGTGGACGGATGCACGATGAACGACGGGCCGCCGCCGAGCACGGCGTGGTAGCGGTTGTCGCCGGTCAGCGCGAAGCACTGCCCGCCACCTTTCTTGAGGCACTCGAGATCCGCGTGGCGGTAGTACCAGCAGCGCGGTCGCTGCAGCAGGTTGCCGCCCAGCGTCGCGGCGTTGCGGATGCCCGGCGTGGCGGCCGAGCCCGCGGCCTCGCGGATCGCCGCGAACGCGGGGCCGAAGTCGCCGAACTCGGCCAGCTGCGCCAACGTCACCAGCGCGCCGACGCTCCACACGCCGTCGTGCTCGGTGATGCCGCGCATGCGCTCGCCCTCGGCACCGCCGAGTGCACGCAGCTCGACCAGCTCGTCGGGCGCGTCGAGGCCTTCCTTGAAGTGATCGATGAGATCGATGCCGCCGGCGCGGAAGCGCCGGGTCTGGGGGGCCGCGGCGACGCGCTGCGCGGCCTCGGCCGCGGTCGGCAGTCGCACCAGGGTGAAGCGATGCATGGTCGTCAGGCTCCTGTCGGGGGCACGAGGCCGAGCGCGGCGAGCACCTTCGCCGGGGTGATGGGCAGGCTGCGCACGGGCACGCCCAGCGCGTCGTAGACGGCGCAGGCGATCGCGGCCGCGGTCGGGATCGTCGCGGGCTCGCCGATGCCGATGGCGCCGGTGCTGTTGGCACCGGTGTGCACGTCGGTCAGCACGACCTCGATGCGCGGCACGTCGCGGGCGCCGGCGATCTTGTAGCTCTCGAGGTTGGGGTTGAGCATGCGACCGAAGTCGCGATCGAGCACGCGCTCCTCGAGCAGCGCGTAGCTGGTGCCGAGGATGACGCCGCCTTGGACCTGGCTGCGCGTCGTCAGCGGGTTCATGGTGCGGCCGCAGTCGTGCATCGCGAGCACGCGGGTGCAGCGGACCACGCCGGTCCAGGTGTCGACCTCGACCTCGGCGAACTGCACGCCCGCGATCTGATGGATCGCACCGGGACCCGCGCTGCCGGGAAACGGCATCGGATAGGCGCCGAAGGTCTTGGCCCGCGCGCCCGAGGCGACGATGGCCTCGCCGGGCAGCTTCTTGCACAGCTGCGCGAAGCCCAGCGACTTGCCGCCGCCGGCGATGGTGCCGTCGTCGCGCCACTGCACCTCGCGCGCGGGCACGCCCAGCAGCTCCGCGGCCAGCTCGGTGAGCTGCGCGCGCGCACGCTCGGCGGCGTTGCGCACCGCCGGTGCGACCGACGAGGTCGTGGTCGAGCCGCCGCTGCCGACCGAGGGCCCGTCGTCGGAGTGGCCCAGCACCACGCGCACCGCCGACAGCGGCTGCGCCAGCACCTCGGCCGTGACCATGGCCATGACCGTGCCGATGCCGCCGCCGATGTCCTGCACGCCGTTGCGGATCTCGATGCTGCCGTCGCGTCGCACCGTGCAGGTGACCTGGGCCGCGCCGCCGCGACCGAAGTCACCCCAGATCGACGCGGCCACGCCGTAGCCGCGCCGAACTCGGGCGTGGCCGCTGCGTGCCGCGGCCGAGCGCGCGCGCGCCTCGGTCCAGCCGAAGCGCTTGGCGCCCTGCTCGAACTGCCACCGTCGCACCGGGTGTTCGTCGTGTTCGATGCGCAGCGCCAGCGCGTCGAGCTTGGCCTTGGCCGCGAGCTCGTCGATCGCCAGCTCGATCGCGAACGCGCCCTGGGGATGCCCGGGCGCGCGCATGGCCGTGCCGGGTCCGGCGTTGGTGAACACGTCGCTGGACTCGACCAGCACGTGCGGCACGCGGCTGTAGATCGAGAACGCGTTGCGGCCGATGCCCGCGCCGGTGCCGATGCCGGCGGTGCCGAGGCTCTTGACCGCGATCGCGACCAGCTTGCCCGACTTGTCCGCGCCGAGCTCGACCTCTTGGTGCGAGTCGGGGCGGTTGCCGGTGCAGACCTGCTCCTCGTGGCGATCGCACATCAGCTTGACCGGCTTGCCGGCCTTGCGCGCCAGCTCGCCGGCGATGAAGCCCAGCCGCGTGCCCGGGGCCGACGCGCCGAACTTCGCGCCGAAGCCTCCACCGAGGAACTCGGTGATGACCGTGACGTCGTCGCTCTGCAGGCCGAAGATCTCGGCCAGCTCGTCGCGCACGCTGAAGATGCCCTGGGTCGAGCACCACGCGGTGAGCTTGTTCTTGCCGTCCCAGCGCACCACGATGCCGTGGGTCTCGAGCGCGCTGTGGGTCTGCACCTGCGTCGAGTAGCTCGCGCGGTGGACCACCGCGGCCTTGGACAAGGCCTTGCGCGCGTCGCCGCGGCGCGAGCTCGGCAGCGGTCGCACGTTGCCCTTGCCCGGGCCTTCGCCACCGGCGCCGGGCTCGTCGCCCTCGGTGTGGCGCTCGGACACCGCGCCCTCGTGCACCGCGGGCGCGCCGGGCTTGGCCGCGGCCAGCGTGTCGACCACGAACGGCAGCGCCTCGTACTCCACCTCGATCGCCGCCAGCGCGTCGTGGGCGAGCTCGGGGCGGATCGCCGCGACCGCGGCGACGTCCTGGCCCGCGAACAGCAGCCGCTCGCCCGCGCTCGCGATCGCGATCGCAGCCGCGACGCCCTCGAGCGCCTCGGCCTTGGCGACCGAGATCGACTTCACGCGCGCGGCCGGCAGCGGGCAGCGCAGCACCGCCGCGTGCAGCAGCCCCGGCAGCGCGACGTCGAAGGTGTAGGTGGCCTTGCCGGTGACCTTGGCCGCGCCGTCGATGCGCGGCGTCGCCACGCCCACGCGGCGCAGCTTGGTGTCGGCGTCCCACGGGCGCGGCTCGCCCTCGGGCACGTCGACCTCGATGTCGGTCGTGCGATCGGCGAAGCCCAGGGTCAGGGTCTTGCGCGTCATGTCAGCCCTCCGCCTCGCTCTTGCCGCCGCCGACCTTCAGCACCGCGGCGACGATGTTGGGATAGGTGCCGCAGCGGCACAGGTTGCCCGCGATCGCCTCGCGCACCTGCTCGGCGCGCAGCGGCGCACGGGTGTTGCCGGCGCGGCGCAGCAGCGCGGTGCAGCTCATCAGCATGCCCGAGGTGCAGAAGCCGCACTGCAGCGCGTCGTGCTCGACGAACGCGGCCTGCAGCGCGCCCAGCGTCGCGCCGTCGGCGAGGCCCTCGACGGTGGTGACGTTCGCACCCGCGACGTCGTGCGCCAGCATCATGCAGCTGTTGCGCGGCACGCCGTCGACCAGCACGGTGCAGGCCCCGCACGCGCCGCGATCGCAGACCTGCTTGGGTCCGGTCACGCCGGCGTCGAGCCGCAGCGCCTGCAGCAGCGTCACGCGCGGCTCGACCGCGAGCGTGATGGGCTTGCCGTTGAGCGTGAGCGTCAGCGGCACCGCGTCCGGCCCGATCTCCGCCGGCGCGTTCGCGTCGGTCACCGCCGGACCGGTCGGTGTGTCGGTGCCGGGCTTGTCCTTGGGTCGGTTGCAGCTCGCGAGCACCGAGGCGGTGCCGACTCCGCGCAAGAGCCCGCGTCGGGTGATCGACGGCGACGTCATCGCGCCGGAGTGTACCGCGGGTCGCCACCGCCGCGGCAAGCCGCGTAGCGACGGTCGCGGTCGGCGAGGATGTCCGCGATGCGGCGCTCCAGCTCGGCGCGGCCGCTGCCGGTGCCGACCTGCTCGAAGTTGGTGCGGGCGATCTCCGCCGACAGCTCCGAGTCGGTCTGGATCGATCGCTCGAGCAGCGCCAGCATGCCGGGGTCGTGGGCGAAGCGCTCGCGCAGCCGCGTCATCGCGCGCTGCTGCGCGGTCGCCCGCGCGCGCTCGAGCACCCCGCCGTCGACGCACTGGATCACGGGATCGGGACTGCGTCGCAGCAGCGGAACCAGCGCCTCGGGGGTCTCACGGCGGTGCGGGCCGGTGGCGGGCGCGAAGCCGGGGTGGAACGCGACCATGAAGAAGGTCCGTCCGCCGTGCCGCTCGTAGCCCGCGCGCACGTCGGCCACGATCGCGGCGAAGCGCTCGGCGTCCTCGAAGCGGTGGCCCGGCGGCAGCAGGAACGTCGGCAGCACGATCTCCGCGTCGGGATGCGCGGCGGCGAGCTCCGCCACCGCAGCGCCCACGCGCGCGGGATCGAAATCGGGCGCGACGCGGAAGATCGGTCGATGCACGCGGCCCAGCTCGCGGCTGCGTCGCGCGAACGGGCACAGCCCCAGCTGCTCGACGACCTCGACCAGGTAGCGATCGTGGATGGCGTGCACGATCGCGACGTCGGGCCACACGCCCGGGTCGTCCATGCCGGGCCAAGGGTCGTGCTGCCTCGCGCCGCTCTCCACGATCGCTGGCAGTGTAGCTCTTGTGTATGCTGACACGCGCAGGTGTCGAGCGTGCCCTCGCAGGCTGCGGACGCGCGCGACCCGGCGCCCGCACCGCGTTGGTTGCAGCCGCTGCTGCTCGCGCTCGTGGGGCTGTTGGCGCTGTACCGCGCGCTGTACCACTTCGCGTTCCTCGAGCTCGATCCCTTCGCGGTCGCGCCGGTGTCCGACGGCCGCGTGTATCTCGAGGCCGCCGCGGATCTGCTCGCCCACCCGCCGCTGGGACGCGAACCGTTCTGGCTGCAGGGGGCCTACGCCGCGCAGCTGGCGGTGCCGATGGCGTGGGGTGGGCTCGCGGCGGCGCTGCTGCTGCAGCTCGCGCTGGCCGCGTTCGCGCTGTGGTGGTTGCACCGCGCGCTGCGACGCAGCCACGGCGCGATCGTGGCCGCGCTCGCGAGCGTGCTGCTGCTGGCCTACGCAGCGCTGGCGTTCTACGAGAACAAGATCCTGTCGGCGTCGCTGGCGGTGGTGTGCAGCGTCGCGGTGGTGACGACGTTCCTGTCGGCGCAGGCGCAGCCGCGGCTGCGTGCGCTGCTGTGGTGCGGCGTCGCGGCCGGCCTCGCGCTGTTGGCCCGGCCCAACCTCGCGCTGGCGATCCCGACCACCGCGTGGGCGCTGGCGCTGCTGCGGCGGCGCGCGTCGCTGTCGGTCGCGCCGGCGCTGGCGAGCTTCGGGCTCGGACTGCTGCTGGCGCTGGCCCCGATGGCGCTGCGCAACGCCGTCGTCACCGGCTCGCCGTCGGTGCTGCCGGTCCACGGCGGCGGCACGTCGTTCTACATCGGCAACAACGCGCAGGCGCGCGGCGTGTGGAACGCGGCGGGCGTGCTCAGCGGCGACGTCACGCGCGAGCGCGAGGAGCTCGGCGTCGACGTGGCCGGTGCGTCGCCGGCCGAGGCCACCGCGCGCAGCCAGGCGCTGGGCCGCGCGCTGTACACCCGCGCGTGGCAGGAGATCGCCGACGATCCCGGACGCTGGCTGTGGCTCGAGCTGCGCAAGGCGTGGTTGCTGCTGGGCAACGACGAGCTCGCGCAGGACTACGACGTCTGGGGTGAGCGCGAGCTGATCCCGTGGGCGTGGCCGGTGGGTGTGCCCTTCGGCGTGTTCGCTGCGCTGGCGCTGGTCGGCTTCGTGATCGAGCGCCGCGATCCGCAGGCGCGGCCGCGGCTGTGGTGCCTGGGCGGGCTGGTGCTCGCGACCGTGCTCGCGAACCTGGTGTTCTTCACCTCGTCACAGCATCGCCTGCCGCTGGTGGTACCGCTGGCGCCGTGGGCGGCGCTGGGCGCCCTCGCGAGCGCGCGGTGGCTGCGACGGGCGATCACCACGCGCGCGCTGCCGCGACGCGATCGCCTGCTCGCAGCGGTGGCGGTGCTGGTGGCGCTGCAGGCCGCGTGGCCACGCACGCGCGTGCGCACGCCGTCGGCGGTGCACTACTACAACCTCGGCATCGCCTACGATCGCGTCGGCGAGCTGCGTCCGGCGCTGCACGCCTTCGACCGCGCGCTCGAGCTGCGACCGGATCACCCGGTCATGCGGATCGAGCGAGCGTCGGTGCGCGTGATGGCCAACGACTTCGCCGGTGCGCAGCAGGACCTCGCGGTGCTGCGCGAGCAGCCCGATGCGCCGGCGTGGGTGCGCACCCGCGCGGCCCAGCTCGAGCACCAGCTGCGGCCGGCGACTGCGCCTCAGCGTCCGGGGCCGTAGCGGCCGATGAAGCCGCCGGCACCCGCGACCACCAGCGTGCCGTCTTGCGCGAACGCGCACTTGCTGACGCTCTCGGTGACGTCGTCGGCCGGTGTGATGTCGCTGAAGCTGGCGCCGCCGTCCTCCGACAGCATCACCAGGCCCGTGCCCGCCGACAGCGGCTGCCGCTCGCCGACCACCGCGATGCGGTCGCCGCTGGCACACACGCCGCGCGCCCACGTGCCGAGGTTGCCGCCGCCGACGATGTCGGGCAGATCGTGGTGCGTCCACGAGCCGCCGTCGTAGGGATCGTCGCCGCTGACGAAGATCTTGCCGACGTCGGCGTCCTGGTCGACGCCGACCGCGACCACGCGCGTGTCGGTCGCGGCCACGCCCCACATCTCGCCGGTCCAGCCCTCGTTGGGCAGCTCGACGGCGTCGAAGGCCCAGCCCGGCGCGTCGGCGGCCTGCGCCGGCAGGAACACGTACGGCGGCTCGGCGATGGTCGAGCCGCAGCCGTACAGCCGATCGTCGAACACCACCAGATCGAGCATCTGGTAGCCCGGCGGGTTGCCGCCGTTGGCCCAGTAGTACACGTCGTCCCACGCCAGCGCGTTGGCGCCGACGGTGTCGTCGGGCCGGAACAGCGCACCGAAGCCGGTCTGCGACTCGGCGAAGATGCGCCCGCCCGACAGCAGCCCCAAGCTGCCGACCGGGAAGCTGGTGCCGATCTGGTTGCCGGCCACCAGCACCTGTTGCACCGGCGCCGGCGCGACGGTGGTGTCGTAGCCGAGGATCATGTCGCTGTCGTTGGCGTCGAAGCCGGCGACGTACAGCAGGCCGTCGTCGCCGCGCGCGATCGCGGTGACGCGCAGCTGCGCCGTCTCGCCCTCGGGCTCGGAGGTGATCGCGTGCCAGCTCTGGCCGTCGTCGTCGCTGCCGTGCAGCCCGTAGCCCAGCTGGTTGGTGCCGCAGCCGACCCACATCGCGTCGTCCTCGACCAGCAGCGCGTCGGTGCGGCTGGGGCCGGGGCAGGTGTGGCTGTGGATCGACCACGACGGCGGCAAGCCGCCGCCGGTCGACTCGCTGCTGCTGCCGCCGCTGCCGGAGTCGGCGTTGCCGCTGGTGGTCGAGCTGCTGCTGCCCTCGGCCATGCCGCCGCTGCCGCTGCCGCCGTCGCTGCTGCCAGCGCTGCTGCTGCCGCCGCCGTCGCTGCTCGCGGCGCTGCCGTCACCACCGCCGTCGTCGTCGTCGCCGCTGGCAGGCGGCAAGCAGGCCGCGAGGCACAGGCTCGCGCTCAGGAGCATCGGGACGCGACAACGGGGGCGTGCGTGGACCATCTCGCCCCGATAGAGTCGCCCGGCGGCCGGCGGATCACGAGCGCCGTCGCGACCGCGCCGAACCGCCGTCCGGGGCGGTTCACCCGCGCGGCGGCGGCTCGGCGGTGCCCGGCCGGCTGCGGCGACGCATCACCGCACCGCGCCCTTCGCCCGCAGCACCGCGCAGGTGTTGTCGCGGAAGTAGCCCGAGTCGTCGCGGATCAGCGCTTCGACCAGCGTCGGCTGCAGCTGCGCGAAGCAGGCGTTCTGCGCCACGTCGCGCGCGCCCTGGGCCTCGGGGGCATCGGGCGGCATCGCCAGCCCGGCGGTGACGGCGAGCGCGAGATCCTCGTCGCCACACGCCGTGGCTTCGGCGTCGCGCACCGCGGCTCGGAAGAACGGCACCGCGAACTGCGAGTACTGGTTTTGGCGCACGAGCTTGGCGATCGCGAGCTTGGTCGCGGCGTCGGTGCCCTCGACCGCGATGAAGTCGCGTGCCAGCGAGACGCACTCCTCGCCCGACCACGACAGCTCGAAGCAGCGGCCGAACATCGCCGTGCCGGCGCGGCCGCGGGCGGCCATGAACGCCTTCGACTGCGCCAGGTCGGCGTAGCGCTGCAGCAGCGCCTCGGCGGTGCCCATGGCCTCGAACGCGCGATAGCCGTCGGTCTGCGTCGACAGCGACTCGAGCACCGCGATCGCGGTGCGTTCGAGCAGCTGGTGCCACGCGGCCGTGCGCGACGCCGGCGCGACGTCCTCGATGTGCTGCAACAGCTCGAGGTGCTGCTTGCGCTTCGCGAGCGCCTGCAGGTCGGCCATGGTGTAGCGCGCCTCGGCGTAGCCGAGCACCGCGACCGCGGCGTCGCTCGGGCCCTGCGCCGCGGTCGTGGTGGCGTGGCCGCGGCGGGGTGCGAGCGCGGCGATCGGCGAGGCCTCGGCGCACACGCTCGCGACGTCGCGCGCGGGCTCGGTCGCGTCGCCGGAGCCCGACGCGGCCGGCTGGGGCCGGTGCCCATCGGGCGACGCGATCGCGGTCGGCCGCGCGGCCTTGGGCCCGCATGCGGTCGCGAGCGACACGCTGGTGAGCAGCAGCGCCGCAGCGAGGCTGCGGCGCGACGACGGCGTGGTCATCATGGAGCGTCTCCGGGGCCGTGCCGGCGGCGGTCGTCGCCACGGCGGCCTCGTCGATCGACGTGGCGAGACCCCCGACTTGGTTCCACGCGCGCGCGCCGTCGCGCGCGCCCTGGCTAAAACGGCACGTTGATGTTGAGCTCGAAGTAGACCCCGCCGACGTCCGCGTTGGTGATCTGCACCTCGACGCAGCCGACCCCGAAGCCCTCGGCGAACGCGAGGTCGCCCATGTCCGCGTAGGGGCTGTTGGGATCGGCGTTGACGTCGTCGTCGAGGAAGCCTGCGACGTAGTAGGTCCCGGGCGCGAGCCCTTCGATGGTCCACGGCACCGTGCTGCCGACCTGCGAGAGATTGGCGCCGAGCACCGAGGTGCCGCCCGCGGGCATGCCGTTGACGTCGCACTGGGCCAACAGGCCCACGTACAGCGTGCCCACGCCGTCGTCGCCCGGCGAGATCGCGCCGGCGGCCGCGCGAGCGGTCATGCCCGAGATGGAGAAGCCGGTGTCGGCGCCGGTGGACTCGCCGCCGCCGTCGTCGCTCGAGCCGCCCGACGGATCGGTGGTCGCCTGCGTCGGGTCGGCGGTCGCGTCGGTCGGATCGCTGCCGCCGCTGTCGTCGCCGTCGTCGCCGGTGGTGCCGTCGTCGCCGTCGTCGCCGTCGCCATCGTCGCCGGTGTCTCCGCCGCCGCCGGTCATGGTCGTGGTCGCGGTGGTCGATGCGATGGTGGTGCCCACGGTCGTGGCGTTGGTGTCCTCGCCGTCGTCACACGCGCACAGCAGCGCGGCGACGATCGACGCATGGCGCAGTCGATTCGTCATGGTCTCGATCCCCTCGCACGCCGACGTTGCCCGAGCGCCACGGCGGGTTCCCGCGGATCCGCGCCTGCGCGCCACGATCGCGTGCAGCGGCACGCGGGAACCTCGAGCCGGGGATCAGAGCGGGCCGGTGATGGTGCCGAGATCGATCCACTCGTGGTCCTTCATGACCACGAAGGGGTACTCGCGCAGCACCAGCGTGCCCTTGCCGTCGTGCTGCACCGCCTCGACGCGACCCATGCCGTAGCCCATGGGCCCGCGGCTGTAGTAGTGCGCGCGCAGGTTGTACGGGTACGCGGTCGCGTTGCCGTCGATGGCGAAACACTCCGGGCCGTAGCCGGTGGTGATGTCGGCGTACAGCGAGCCGCCCGAGGGCAGCACCTTGTCGCTGAAGAACGCGTGCCCGCCCTTGCCGTCGTGGATGTGGAAATCGACGTCGTTGGCGTCGGTCTCCCAGGTGAGCACGAAGCGCAGCGACGGGCTGGTCGCCAGCGCTGCGCCGGCGGCCGACAACAGCTGCATCGCCTCGGCGCGCGCCGAGGGCTCGGCGGTGATCCACGCCGCCGCGACCAGGCCGAGGTCCTCGCGCAGGATCCGCTGCACCTCGGTGAAACGGCCCCACTCGACGTGCTCGGCATCGAGCCCGGCGACGAGCGACTCCGCGGCCTCGCGGTGGCGACCCGCGGCGACCAGCGCGAACGCCAGCGCGCGGTGGCTCGACGGGTGATCGGGTCGCGACGCGACCGCGGCGCGGGCGCTGTCGACCGCGAGCGCGAGCGCATCGCCGCCGACGCGCGCGAGCCGGTAGGTCGCGTAGCGTCGCAGGTCGGCGCGGCTGGGGAACAGGTCGATGATCGAGCCGTAGGCGCGCGCGGCAGTGTCGCGATCGCCGGCCTTCTCCGCGACCTCGCCCAGCGCGACCAGGGCCAGCACGTCGCCGGGTTGCTCGAGCTGCCACGCGGCCGCGAGCGCGGTCGCCTCGGCGTCGCGGCCCTGGCCCAGCTGCGTCATCACGTCGTAGAAGCGACCCGACCACGGGCTGCCGGCGGTGCGCTCGGCCTCCTTGCGCTCCGCCTCCGCGGCGGCCTCGCGCTCGGCCTGCCGCTTGCGCTCGGCCTCGATCTCCGCGTCGCGGGCGGCCTGGATCGCGGCGGCCTCGCGGCGCAGCTCCGCCAGTGCGGTGGCATCGAGCTCGGTCGCGGCGCCGGGCTTGGTCGCGCCGAAGCCCAGCGGCACGATCACCACCGCGGACGCGCCGCCTCCTTTGGTCGGCACGAAGCGGTAGCGCTCGCCGGTGGCCTCGATGCAGTGCACGAAGCGCTCGTCCATCGCGCCGCGCTCGCGCAGCCGCGAGACCATCACCTCGCCGCCCTCGTCGAGCACGAGCCGCAGCTCGAGCGCGCCGAACTCGACCGGCGCCCCGGGCGTGGCCTGCTGCGCGCACCAGGCCAGCTGCGGTTGGCGTCGCGCGAGCTCGGCCTCGACGTCGGCGGCGACCAGCGCACCGTCGATGCGCGGCGTGCCGATCGCGACCTTGCCCAGCGGCGGCAACGGGCGCGCGACCGGGCCCCAACCGTGGCCGATCGGACCGCGCTTGCCATCGCCCTCGAGCTTCGACTTGGGCCGTGGCTTCGAGGCGGTCTTGGCCTCCTCCTTCTTGTCCTTGTCGCTCTCGCGCAGCGTCGCGTCGACGTCACCGTCGGCCGCGGGCATCACCGGCACCGGCTCTGCCGCCGCGGGTGCGGTGGTGGGCGTGGGCGGAGCGATGTTGCCGCGCTCGTCGTCGGCGAGCTCCTGCTGCGGCGCGACCTCGGCCGGCGCCGCCTCGCCACCACCGCCGCGCGCTTGCTTGGCCGGGGCCGCGCGCCGCGGCAGCGTGCGCTCCGGATCGCCGCCGCCCTCGTCGCCGAAGCCATCGCTGGGGACCCCGCCGGGCGAACCACCCGGCACTCCGCCGATGCCGCGACCCTTGCCACCGCTCCATCCGGTGGTCGTGGCGGTGACGATCCACTCCGGCGGCACCGGCAGCGGGCCGCCGGTCGCCAGCGGAGCCGCATCACGACGTCGCAGCTCGACGCCGTCCTTGCCGATCGACAAGATGTCGGCGAGCGCCTTGCGATCGATGCCGAAGCGCGCGTAGTCGGCCTCGGTCTCGAGCACGAGCAACGCGGTGAACTCGGACAGCACGCGCTCGCGCACCGAGACGTCCACGATCATGCGCTGCAGCGCCGCGCGGCCGGTGGCGTCCTTCTCGGGCATGCGCGAGCGCTTGTCGGTCAGCCGCTGCACGTACGCGCGCATCCACGCGCGCCGCAGCAGCGGCCCGAGCACGTCGGTGGTCGCGGTGGCCTGGGGCTCGTCGTTGCCCAGGCCCACGCGCATGGCCGCGGTGCCGGGCAGCTCGGCGTAGACCAACACCTCGTCGCCGGGCTGCACGCCCTCGACGCGCTCGGGCCACACCCACGTCGCGCCGGGCACGTGCACGTCGAGCGCCTCGAACGCGACCGTGCGCAGCTTGTGCACGGTCGCGGCGTCGTCGAGCCGGCCGTCGATCACCACGCCCGGTGCCATCGCCGGCGCGGTGGTCACGGCCGCGAGCACGTCGTCGTCGCCCGAGCCGTCCGAGAGCGCGTCGATGCGCGAGATCCCCAGCGCCGCGAGCTCGCTCGCCGCGCGCTCGAGCGCGACCAGCTCGGTCTTGCCCGCGGTCGCCACACCGTCGCTGACCAGCAGCACGCGGCGCTCGCCGCTGCCGGGACCGAGGCTGCCCAGCGCGGTCGCGAGATCGGAGGCGCCCAGCGCCCGCCGCGAGGCGATGCGCCCGAGCGCGGCGTCGTCGAGCGTGTCCGAGCTGCCCTCGAACAGCGTGCGCGCGCCCTGATCGAAGCCCACGATCGTCAACGGAAACGGCGCGCCGACGTCGGCCTGCAGCGCGCGGATGATGCCGCCCAGCCGGCGGATGCGGCGATCGAAGCCCAGCGCCCGCGAGGCGCTGGTGTCGAACAGCACCACCAGCTCGCCGATGCCGACCGGCTCGGCGGATCCACCGACGGTCACGCGCGCGAGCGCCTGCTCGGCGTGGCGCACCGCGATCGCACCGCGGGCGGGCGCCAGCGCCAGCTCGAAGTCACGCTCGGGCGTGACGTTCGACTCGACCCACGTCATCGCCGGCGTGGTCTGACCCGCGAGCGATGCCGCGACGTCGAGCGACTCGATCTGCGGCAGGCCGCGCAGCGGCAGGCGGTAGGCCTCGCCGTCCTTGGGCAGCTCCTGCGAGTACGCGACCACCAGCTTCTTGCGCGCGTTGGCCTCGATGGGGAAGACGCGCGCGCCGAAGTTGTTGCCGGCGTCGTGCTCGAGCAGCGCGGGATCCTGGCGGCGGTGCAGGAAGTCCTCGTAGGCCCGCCGCGCGGCCTGGCGCTCGACCACCTCGCCCTCTTGCCACGCGCCGCCGATCTGCATCGCGAAGCGCGAGATCGCGGCGCGCGGCGGCAGGTCGATCTCGAAGCGGCCCTCGATGCGGCGCGGCAGCGGGTTCTCGAACTCGAGCTCGAGCTCGGTGAACGCCAGCGGTCCCTCGATCACGGCGCGCGAGCGCAGCGACACCAGCCGCAGGCCGGTGCCGTCGCTCGCGGTCAACGACAGCGGCGGCGCGAGGTCGGCGCGGTCTTCTTCGACCGCGAGCGAACGCGGCGGCAGCACGCTGTGCTCGACCGTCGCCGGCGCGCCGACCGGCTGGTCCTTGGCCGCGTCCGCGGCGGCTTGGGGCTGGCCCGGGCTCGGCGTGCACGCGAGCGCGACGAGCGGGAGCGCATGGAGCCATCGCGAGGACGGGAGCTTGGCGTACGTCATGAGGTCGTCCGCGCGGGCGCGGTGTACCCGTGGACGCACCAGCGGGCCGACCGGTCTCGCGCCCTGCCATCGTCGCAGAACTCGCGGCGTCGCGCGGGCGGTGCCCGCGGTGCGGGGCCGCTGGCGGGCCCGCGGGGTGCCGGCGCACGGGCCTGCGCGGGTTCAACCCGCCGGCGGTTCGTGCTCGAAGCGGTGGTGCAGGGGCACCGGCGCATGGCGGCCGCGCCAGCGCATGTTGAGCAGCTCGACCACCAGCGAGAACGCCATCGCGACGTAGACGTAGCCCTTGCTGACGTGCTGGCCGGTGCCCTCGGCCACCAGCATCGCGCCGATGAGCACGAGGAACGACAGCGCGAGGATCTTCATGCTCGGATGCCGCTGCACGAAGTCGCCGATGCGACCGGCGAAGATCATCATCACGCCGACCGAGACCAGCATCGCCGCGACCATGATCGCGACGTGCTCGGCCATGCCGACCGCGGTGATGACCGAGTCGAGCGAGAACACGATGTCGAGCACGATGATCTGCGCGAGCACCAGGCCGAACGACGCGCGGCGGCCTCCGCCCGCGGCGGCCTCGGCCGCGTGATCGACCTCGAGCTTGTCGTAGATCTCGTGCGTGGCCTTGCCGACCAGGAACAGACCACCGAGGAGCAGGATGAGGTCGCGGCCCGACACCGCGTGGCCGAACGCGTGCAGCAGCGGCGCGGTCAGGCCCATCACCCACGAGATCGCGAACAGCAGGCCCAGTCGCAGCACCAACGCGAGCGTCAGACCCAGCCGCCGCGCGCGGGGCTGCTCGTCGGGCGGCAGCTTGGCGGTGAGGATCGAGATGAAGACGACGTTGTCGATCCCGAGCACGACCTCCATCGCGCTCAGGGTCAGGAAGCTGACGTACGTCTCGGACTGGGTGAGGAGCTCGAGCGCCATGCGGGGACCCCGGGGATACCCTCTGCTTAGCAGGATCGGCGCCGTCTGCCGCGGACCGGAGCGCGAATTTCACCTCGCCGTCACACCACGCCGCGATCCCCAATCGCCGTCGCCGGCGTACCTGCCCGTGGACCCGCCGCGCGGGTCCGGGAGCCCTCGGACACCATGCGCTCGTTGCCCCGTCGCTCGCTCGTGCTCGCCGCTGCGTCGCTGCTCGCCTGTGATCCGCCGCCGGGCGACGAGGACGAGCCGCAGCCGGTCGCGGTCGAGGAGGGCGGCGAACCACCGCAGACCGCGTGCGCCGACGAGACCCGCGACGACGACTACGCGCTGGGCCTGGCGAAGTCGGGCGCGCACATGACCGTGACGTTCGTCGATGCGATGCCCGCTCCACCGGCGCGCGGCGACAACACCTGGGTCGTCGCGATCCACGACGCCACAGGCGCGCCGCTGCGCGGCCTGGCGCTGAGCGTCGATCCGTACATGCCCGATCACCAACACGGCACCTCGATCGCGACCCACGTCGACGAGGCCGAGACCGCGGGTCAGTACGTGCTCGCGCCGGTCAACCTGTTCATGCCCGGGCTGTGGGAGGTCACGATCGCCGCCAGCGGTGTGCCCGGTGGCGACGATGCCATCGTGTTCCGCTTCTGCGTCGACCCGTGAGCGTCACTCGCAGGCGCCGCTCTCGTTGGCGAGCGCGCAGAAGCAGCTGGCACTGTACACGCACGGCCCCTCGTAGTCGGTCATGACCGCGGTGTCGGGGGTCCACTCGATCTGCGTGGAGCCGGCGACGTTGGTGCGGATGCGGGCCTTGATCGCGGCGGGATCGAACAGGCCCTCGTCGGCGAGCTCGTCGACGAGCTCGTGTGGGATCGGCCGCAGGTTGACCTGCACCCGCGCGCGGTCGACCGGTCCGTCGACGTGCCAGCTGCGCTCGCGCCAGGTGGTCTTGTCGTACTTGAGCCCGGCCTCGGCCGCGATCGGCAGCAGGTTGGGCTCGGTCGCGGTGATGTTCCAGAACATCGACTCGGGTGCACCGTCGGCGTTGCTGGCGTAGTCGCGGAAGACCCACAGCGTGGGGTCCTGCGCCGCCGCGGCGTCGACCGGCTCGTCGTCGGCGAGCACGCCGGTGCGCACGACCGCGGCGTCGCCGTCGAAGGCCTCGAGCTCGACCCACGCGCGGCGATCCTGCGTCGCGCCGCTGGGCCACGCGTGGCCCTGGGCCTCGTTGTGCAGCCACACCACCACGTCGGTGCCGCCGCCGTCGGCCGGACGTACGCACAGTCCCGCGCACACCGACGGCATGCGCTGGCGATCGCTCTCGGCGGTCTGCTCGGCGACCAGCTGCGGCCCCAGCTCCGCGTCGGGGAAGTCGGTGAGCGCCAGGTCCACGCCCACCATCATGTGGCTGCGCAGGCTGCGGGACTTCACGCCCTCGTAGTCGGCGATGGGCTCGGCGCTGCCGAACATGTGGCAGCGCGCGCAGGTGTTGCCGAAGTAGATCGTCAGCTGCGGGTTGGCCGGATCGGGCGTGTCGTAGAAGGAGTCGACCCACTCCTTGTATGTGCGCTCGAGGTGGACGTCGTGGCCGTTGACGATGTCGTGGCAGCTGCCGCACATCTGGCCCGAGGCGATGGTGGAATCGTCGAGGTGCGGCGAGTACTCGGACTCGTGCACCTCGTTGGCCACCGCGTCCGCCAGCTCACCGCGCATGATGCCGTCCATCGCGAGCACGAGCGGGTTGTTGTGCGTGCCCTCGACCGACTCGACGTTGTGGCAGAAGTAGCAGGTCACGCCCTTGAGGTGCTGGGGCAGCTCGTCGAGGTTGAGTCCGTCGGTGGTCTTGCCCAGCGCGACCGCGACCGGTGCGTGGCAGCGGATGCAGAAGTCGCCCAGCGCGCCGCCGGTCTCGCGCTGGCCGCGGGCGTTCATCGCCAGGAAGATCGGATCGTCGGCGGCGTAGGCGTGCATCGAGCCCAGCCACTGGCGGTAGTGCTTGGGGTGGCACTCCTCGCAGGTCTTGGGATCGAGCAGCGCCTCCGGTGGACCCTGCTGCGCGTCGTCGTTGCACGCGGCGAGGGTTGCGGCGAGCGCGAGCGGAAGCGGCAGCAGGCGAGGGGTCATCGCGGGGCTCCGGCCTCGATCCATTGCGCGATCGTGCAGCGCTCGCCCTCGGCCAAGGGGGCGCCCGGCGGCATGCCGCGCACCGCGTCGTCGATGGTCAGCCGCACCATCAGTCCGCTGCAGCCGGGATCGCCGGCCGCCACGAAGGTGTCGTCGCCGCGATCCTGGGTGAGCAGGGCGTGGCTCGCGTCGGCATCGACGAACGCGAGCCCGTTGTCGGCGGCACCGAGCGCGTCGCCGCTGGCGTGGCACGAGCCGCCCCCGGTGGCGCACTTGGCCACCAGCGTGCGGGTGTAGATCTCGTCGTAGACCGGCTGGTACAGCGGCGCGCAGGCGGTGTCGACCTCGACGCAGCGCGGCAGCGGTTGCTCGCCGTCGTCACCGCCGTCGTCGCCGTCGCAGCCGGGCGTGCCGAGCACGGCACCGAGCAGACACGCGGCCGCGAGCGCGAAGCGGCGCGCGGCGAACGTGGCGGGGAACGGCTGGGGCATCCGCACGACGACGCTCGCGAGCTTAGCGGAATCCACCCGCGTTGCGCGTGCGCTGGGTCGCCGCGTCGGGCGCTGCGGCGTCGTGGTGCGCACGTGTCTCGCGTCGCGGCGTGCCAAGCCGACACGCCGCGGCCCCGCGCATGTGCGGCGGCCGCGGCGGTGGCCCCGCGCGCCTTGCTGCGGCTGCGCGGCGCATGCCATGCTGCGAGCCGATGCGCCGTCGCTGGTCCACGCTCGTGCTCCCCCTCGTCGCCGCGCTGGCGCCCGGCGGGGTCGCGCAGGCCTCGAACGGCAACAAGCCGCGGCAACCGGTGCGCTGGGCCGAGGCCGAGTGCGCACAGATCGTCGATCTGTCGCAGACCGCGACGCTGCACCTGGACTACACGATCGGCGAAGAGGACGTCGGCATGACCGCCGACGAGGTCGACGACAGCCGCACGATGCAGTTCTTCGCGTTTCGCCGCCAGGACTTCCGCATCGCGCCGCCGCCGTGGATCACCCAGGCCGACGTGACGCGCGCCGCCGAGGCCGACCCGGTCAACGTCGTGCCGGGCGCGATCACGACCGACGACGTGCTCGAGTCGACCTCGCGCTTCGCGTCGAGCGACTGGCTAAGGATCACCGCCGACGACGCGCGCGTGCCGATCACGTTCGATCAGGCCGCGATGGGCGTCGACTGGGATCTCGGCGGCGCCACGCCGGGCACCTACGTGCTGTGGGGCTACACCTGGGAGCCGGTGCTCAACATCTGGAGCGCGCGGGCCGGCTTCGTGAAGCTGGTCGCGAGCGCGGCCGCGGCCGCCGACGCCGGGCCCAGCATCGCGCTGCTCGACGACGAGGCCGTGGTCGTCGCCGGTGATGCGCATCCGGTGCTCGGCTGTGCCGACGTCGCCGACGGCAGCACGGTGACGCTGCAGTGGGGCGCCAAGGTCGGATCGGTCGAGCCGCAGTGGCAGACCGTGGTGGAGGACGAGCCCATCGCCTCGGGCATGCTCGCGCTCGACTTCGTGCCGCCCGACGAGGCCGCGAACCAGGTCGTGCAGCTGCGCGCGACCGTGCGCGATCCCCAAGGTCGCGAGTACACCGCCTACGGCGCGCGCGTGCTGTCGGTGATGGCCGACCCCGATGGCGGCGACGACGGCGGCGGCGACGGCGGAGGCAACGGCTGCAGCTGCGGCACACCCACCCAGCGCGGCCGCTGGCTCGCCGCGGCGCTGCCGCTGTGGCTGCTCGCGCGACGCCGTCGCCGCAGCGAGGCGGGTGCGCGATGAGCCCTCGCGCGCACTCGGGTCTGCTGCGCTGGGCGAGCACGCTGGCGCCCACGCTCGCGCTCGCGGGCTGTCCCGGCGACGACGCCGGCAGCGGCGGCAGCGACAGCGCGAGCGAGGGCGGCACCGCCGACACCACCGGCGGCGACGCGCCCAGCAGCGGCCTGCTCGCGTGCGCCGCCGGCGAGTCGTGCACGCTGGTGTTGGTGGCGCAGGCGCTCGACGATCGCGTCGAGGTCTACACCGCGCGCGGACCCGGCGAGCGCTACCGCGGCGCCATCGATCTCGACCTCAAGCCCAATCCCATGGGCGACAACTCCGGCGACTTCCTCGACGAGCCCTACGGCATGACCATCGACGACAGCGGGCTGTCGCTGCTGCTGGGTCACTACCCGCAGCGCCATGCCGGCTCGTTGCTGCACTTCCCCCACGCGTTCTTGGCCGCGCAGCCCGACGGCGGCACCATCGCGGCGTCGACGTTCTTCGCCGACGGCAGCTTCGTCGCGCCGGTGCAGGGCATCGCGCTCGACGAGGAGGAGCCGATCTTCGTGGTCACGCACCCCAGCGGCCGGCTGATCGTGGGCGTGTTCGACAACGACCTCTTCCAGCTCGAGAGTGCGTGGACCAACCCCGGTCAGCTCGCGATCGTCGATCCCGCGACCGGCGAGGTGGCCAAGCGTCCGCTGACCGAACTCGGCGGCATGGGCTGCGCGGGCGCGTGGAGCCTGGTGTGGCTCGACGACGCGCACACGCGCCTGGGCGTCGGCTGCGACGGCGACGAGGGCGCGGCGTTGCTCGACGTCTCGGGGCTGGGCGAGGGCACGGTCGCGCAGGCCGCGGCCGCGATCGACGGCTGCATCGCGAACGTGCCGTTTTCCGACAAGCGCGTCCGCTACCTCGCACCCGATGGCGCCGGCGGCATCGTCATCGCCGAGTCGACGCCGCAGGCCACCGGCGAGGACGGTCGGCTCTACCGCTTCGACGCCGACTGCAACGCCCTGGGCGCGCCCGGCACGATCGCGGCGCAGTACTGGGAGGCGCGCGAGATCGTGCGGCTGCCGCATGCCGACGGCAATCGCTGGTTGCTCGCGACCGGCCGCACCGAGGGACACCTGCACGTGGTGCGCGACGGCATGACCGGCGCCGAGATCTGCAGCACGCTCGACGAGCTCGATCCGTACTGGACCGGCGACGACGGCGTGCCCGTGCATCCGTTCGCGCTCGCGCTCGATCGCGCCGGTCACGGGCTCGCGATCGGAGCCGGGCCCATCGATCCGCCCGACGACATGCCCGGCTCGGGGCGGGTGCTGTGGCTCGAGCTCGACGGCAGCGTCGATCCCTGTGACGCGTCGCCGATCACCGACACCATCGATCTGAGCGCGGCCGCGCCGGCGGTGGCGGCCGACGATCCGGCGACCTGGCGCCGCGGGCCCAACGTCGTGTTCGTGCAGCAGTACGGCTGAGCGCGTCGCTCAGCGGCGCTGGGCCCGGACGTCGCGCACCTGCACCAGTGCATCCTTGCGCGAGGCGGACAGCACCCGGGCAGGCTGGGGTTCGTCGCCGGGCGCCACGACCACGCGGACGGTGTCGCCGGGCTGCAGCGACTTGGCCTCGCGCGCCGGCACCACCACCGGCGCGACCGGTCGCCGATCGACGTTGGTCTTGCCGGTCGCACGGCAACGCTGGCCATAGACCAGGCGACCGTCCGACTCGATGCGTTCGACGCGGCCGGTGTCGCGACAGACCTCGTCGGCGTACTTGGTCACGATGTCGTCGAACTGCAGCACCACCGCGTCGCCGCGGGTCTTCTTCGCGCGCAGCGTGCCGAAGTGCTCGCGCGGCTCGCCGGCGAGGCCGGCCCACTGCACGCCGCGGGCGCGCTCGAACGCGAAGCGATGGATCGACGAGAAGTCGTACGCGGCGGTGCCGCGGGTGGCCGCGCGCGCGGTGCCGGCGTCGAGGCCCTGGTCGCGCAGCGAGGCCTGCGTCCGGTGCGCGTCGGTGGCCGCGGCCATGGCCTCGGCCTGGCGCGCATCGATCTCGAGCACGGCCTCGATCGGCGGCTCGGGCTGCGCGAGCGCGAGCTCGGCCTGGGCCGACAACGCGTCGCCGCGCGAGACGTGCGCGAGCAGCAACTCCCGCGCGATCGCGACGCCCAAGCTGCGCCGCGCGCAGGCGAGCTCGCCACACGCCGCGACCCATGCGCGGCGCAGATCGGCCAGCTCCGCCACGGCCTCGTCGCCCACGCCGGCCTCGCGCCGGGCCGCGGCCACCGCCGCGGCTGCGTCGAAGCGCGCCCACAGCTCGGGGTTGCGGGCGCCCTCGGCCTCGCGCGCTTGCCAGACCTGCGTCGGGATCGTCACCAGGACCGCCGCTGCCGCCTCGGGCATCGCCGCGACGCGACGATCGATCTCTGCGCGCGTGGTCGCGAGCCGGGCGAGGAAGCGATCGCGCAGCGACACGCCGACGCCGGCCTCGGTCAACGCCTCGGACACCCTTGCCGGATCGATGCGCTGCGACAGCGTCGACAGCATGCCTGCCGCGTAGTCGCGATCCTCGGAGCCCGAGACGGTGTTGGGTGGATCGGGCCCGACGCAGTTCGAGTCCAAGCCGCACATCGTCACTGCGACCGCGGCCGCGACGTGATCGAAGCGTCGCATGTCGAAGCCGTACAGCGCGTGCACGATCGCCGAGGCGCCGCCGTCCTCGGCGTACTGCGCGATCGCGTCGCCGCAGGCGAGCTTGGCCACCTGCAGCGGCAGCGGATCGGTGCGGGTGGGCTGCGGTGCGTAGAACGTGGAGACCGAGGACGACTTGCCATCGCGGTAGACGTGGGCGGTCTGCTCGTGCAGTTCGAATGCGTCGCATTCGGGCCCGCGGTAACGGCCCGCGTCGGCGTCGCGGCCGGTGCGATCGAGCGAGATGCCGAACATCGCGCAGCCGGCCATCGGCACGGTCGAGGGCAGCAGGGCGACGGCGAACAGGGCGGAGCTCAGGCGCATGTCGGCCGCCCTGACGCCGCGCCCGGACGACCGTAGCGGCGCGTGGGCACGTCGACGCGCGGGACTTCACTCACGCGGCGTGAGCGAGTCGGCGAACGCCTGCGCGGCGCGGGTCTCCGCGTGGTCCGGCCCGACGTCGGCGGCCCACAGCGCCACGGCCTGCACCGCGTGCTCGCGCGCCGCTCGGTCATCGCCCCCGGCCTGCTCCGCGCGCGCGAGCCACTCGGTCGCGAACGCCCGCATCCGCGGTGGCCTCGCCGGCAGGTGATCGAGCGCGCGACGCAGCCACAGCTGCGCTGCTGCCGGGCGCTCCGTCGCCAACAGCGCTCGACCCACCACCGTGGCTGCGCCGGCGGCGTCGACGTGCTCCTCGCCCAGCGTCGCGCGCATGCCTTCGTAGGCCGCGACCGCGTCGTGATAGGCGGCGTCGTGCCGACCCAGCGCGAGCTCGTCGCGCGCGAGGTGGGCGCGGGCCTTGAGCGTCTCGGGGTGATCCGGACCGAGCACGCGCGTGAGTCCCTCGAGCGCCGCCGCGGTGGCCTCGATCGCGCGCGCCGGATCCAGCAGCGAGAGCTCGATGCCGAGATGGAGGCGCGCGTTGATGGCATCGCGGTGATCGTCGCCCACCGTCGCGGCATAGACCGCGAGCGCTCGCTCGTGCAGCGGCACCGCGGCGGCGGGGCCCTGCCGCGCGCCCGTGATCGCGCCCAGCAGATCGAGCGCGTGCGCGACCGCGGGATGCCACGGTCCAAGCGCGGCCTCGAGCTGCTGCAGCGCCGCGCTCGCGTGCGCGTGTGCGGCGTCGAGCTGCTGCAGCTCGAACTCCACGATCGCCAGGTTGCGCAGCGCCTGCGCGGTGCCTTCCACGTCGGGCGGCTCGGCCTCGCGCTGGGCGTCGAGCGCCGCCTGCATCGCCGCGAGCGCGCCGGGGGCATCACCGCTGGCACGCAGCAACACACCCTCGGCCGTGGCCAGCGCGGCGCGCTGCCGCAGGTTCGGTCGTGTGCGTGCAGCCAGGGCCTGCGCCTCCTGCAGCCACCGCCGCGCCTTCGGCGGGTCGGGAGCACGGGCGTGGATCATCGCCAGCTGCGCCGTCGCCTCGAGCGCGGCACCATCGTCGCCATTGGCGAGCGCGTCGTAGGCCAGCGTTGTCAGGGTCTCGATCGCGGCGGTTGGCTCGCCTGCGCCGTCGAGCAGTCGAGCCAACTCGAGCTGGGCCTGGCGCCGCAGCGGCGGCACGTCGAGCGCGTCGGCGCCGGCGATCACGGCCTCGAGCTGATCGCGCGCGGCGGTCGTGCTGACGGCACGCGTGATCCGTGCCGCCGCCAGCGCGGCGACCCACGGTCCCGCGCGCTCGTCCGCGGGCACCGGGGCGCAGTGGCTGGGCTGCAGTGCGTCGACGATCGCGTCGACGTGGACCACGACGTCGGCGTCCGCGTCACCCAGCACCGTCAGCGCCTGCGTCAACGCGGCGCGCTCCTGGGTGAGGCAGCCGTCGCCCGGCTCGGCCGTGGTGCCCTCACAGCGCGCGCGGGTCTGCTCGGCCCATGCGTGCGCGCGCTGCTGCAGCGCCGGTTCGGCGCGTTGCCACGCCGCGGCCGCGAACGGCAGCCCGGTCGCTGTGAAGGCCGCCTCGGCGCGCGCGAGCGAGGCCGGTGGCAACGCGCGCGTCCGCAGCTCGTCGATCGACGCGCAGCCGGGTGCGCGCGCCGGCAGCACCGCGATGGCGCCGACCACCGCGGTGATCGTCGCCATGGCCAGCGCGATCGACAGCGACCGACGCAGCGTCAACACGTGCAGCAGCGCCGTCATCGATGCGAAGCGATCGCGAGGGTCGGCCGCGGTCCCGCGTCGCAGCGCCCGCAGCACGCGCGGCGAGACGCGGCCCTGGGCCGGATCGACCGCGTTCGCGGCGTCGGTCGGCGCGTGCCCACCCCAGTCGCGGGCGAGCGCGCGCTGCAACGCCACGCAGAAGGCGTACTGATCGCTGCGCGGATCCGCGGCCGCGCCCGCGGCCTGCTCGGGCGCCACGAACCCCGGCGTGCCGGCGGGTCGCCCGTCGGCGTCGCGGGGCAGCGCGAGGCCGAAGTCGGCCACGCACACCCGTCGCAGCACGCCGGCAGCGTCGCGCTGGACCAGGACGTTGGCGGGCTTGAAGTCGCGGTGCACGACCCCGTGCGCGTGCGCGGCGGCCAGGCCGGCGCCGGCCTGCACGAATGCGTCGAGGATCTCGCGGCTGCTGCGGCGCGCGGCCGCGAGCCACTGCGCCAGCGTGCCGTCGAGCAGCTCCATCGCGATGTAGTCGCAGCCGTGCGCCGAACCGAGGTCGAAGATCGGCACGATGTTGGGGTGATTCACTGCCGCGAGCGCGCGGGCCTCGGCGAGCACACGCGCGGAGCCGACATCGCGCGGCAGCAGCTTGATCGCGACGCGGCGGGCGAGCAGAGGATCCCACGCCGCATGCACCTCGCCCATGCCGCCGCGGCCGAGCGGGTGCAGCAAGACGTAGCGCGCGAAGCTCTGTCCGGTCGCGTGAGCGCGCGGTGCCGCACCCGGCTGCGTGCTCGGTGCGGTCGCGGCCACCGGCGGCGGCAGCTGCCACGCGCTGGCGTAGCGTTCGACGATCTCGCAGCAGTCCTCGCAGCCGCGCAGGTGCTCGCCGATGCGCCGCAGCGCCGCGCGATCGAGACGCGCCTCGACGTACGCGGCGAGCCGCTCGTCGTCGGGGCACGCCAGCGCGCGCGACCGGCGGGCGCCGGCCCACGTCGCCCGCCCTGGCTCGACCGACGCCTGCACCACGGTTGCGCTACGATAGTCGAGCCCGTGGGCTGCGCCAACGCCCTCATCGCCGCGTTCGAGGATGCCGACGACGCCGAGCTGGGGGCGCGGCTGCGGGCCGCGGTCGCGTCCGCGCGAGCGGTGTGGCCCGGCGTCGTGTTGGGCGAGCACGCCTTCGTGCACCATGTCGGCGCGCGGCTGGAGCAGGCCAGCGTCGCCGCGCTCGACGAGCTGCGCACCGATGATCTGTTTCTCGCGTGCGGCTGCGTCCACGGTGACGTCGCCGCGCTGCAGCACTTCGATCGCTTCGCGCTGGCGCCGGCGGTTGCGGCCCATGTCGACGCCGACATGGGCCGTGACGAGCTGCAGCAGCAACTGCGCGTCCGCCTGTTGGTACGGCAGCACGACGCCCCCGCGCGCATCGAACAGTACGGGGGTCGTGGCTCACTGCGCGCATGGACCCGCATCGCGGTGTTGCGCGCGATCAAGGACGAACGCCGCGCGCGCTCGCGTCGACCCCACGCACTCGAGCTCGCGGACGGCCTGCTCGACGACGCCGCGGTGGCCGCGGACCCCGAGCTCGAGCAGGTCCGCGCCCGCCACGGCGCGGCCTTTCGCGCCGCGTTCGCGGCCGCGGTCGCGCAGCTCGACGCCGAGGCGCGGCGATTGCTGCGCCAACACCACCTGCACGGGCTCACGCTCGACACGCTCGCCGCCATCTACGGCATCCATCGCGTGACCGCGGCGCGCCGACTGGCGCGCGCGCGCGAGGCCCTGCTCGAGGCCACCCGCGTGGAGCTGCTGCGACGGCTGCAACTCGACGCCAGCGAGCTCGCACACGCGGTCGCGGCGATGATGAGTCGGCTGGAGCTCAGCGTCGAGCGCCTGCTCGCCAGCCGCGACGACCTGTGAGCGCGCCGCCGTCCTCGCGCGCGGGGCTCGGTCGATGGACGGGAGGCTTCGCTTCATCTCCCCGTGGCCGCCCAAGCCGGTCACGGGACGCCTCAGCGTCGGGTCGTCTCGCTCCGTCGATGGAGCGCAAGCTCCGCTTCCTCTCCCCCCGGAGCCCTCGCCGTCCGGTCGCTCCGCGACGACCGACCGTCGGCATCCGCAGACGGCCTCTCAGTCGTCCTGCTTGCGCACCAGCGGGATGGTGTCGATCACCGGCGCGCCGCCGCCGTCCTCGGGGAACAGGTACAGCGAGTGGTCGATGTTGCGCAGCACCACGTTGAGGTTGAACGTGCCCTCGGGCGAGTCGGGCAGCTGCACGGTCGAGATCATGCCGGCCTCGACGATGGTGTTCAGATAGGCCTTGTCGCAGGTCGGGTTCGCGAGGCAGTCGGTGATGTTGTCGTTGTAGTAGATGTGCACGTGGCCGACGCCGCTGGCGTTGTCCCCGTTCATCACCGCGGGCGCGAGCGTGAAGTTGAGCACCGCGGCCTCGACCCCGGTCTTCGCCTTGCTCAGATCGAACTCGGTGCCGGGCCACGGCTGCTTGATGCCGACCAGCGGCGTGGCGCCGTCCTTGACCCAGAACAGCCGCGTCGCGGTGCCGCCGGCATGGTCGTAGGGCGTGCCGTCGTTGCGGATGGCCCGCGCGGCGATGCGGTGGGCGCCGAGCGTGTTCTCGATGGTGACCGGGAACGGCAGCACGCCCGAGAGCGCCCCGCTCGTGACCTGGCCGGCGACGCGACCGTCGACGGTGATCTCGATGTGGCCCTCGCCGAAGACGTGTTCACCGCCGGGCTCGGTCACGTCGAGCGTGCCCGCCAGCGTCATCTCGATCTCGCGCTGCGCACCGACGTCGAAGTCGGTGATCTCGAAGCGTTGTTCGTCCTCGGGGAAGTTGATCGCGACCGTCGGCGGATCGCCGGACTCGCACACCTCGTTGATGCACGCCATCGCGCTGGGGCAGTCGTCGTCGACGTCGCACGCGAACACGCCCGCGAGCGTGGGGTCGAGATCGGCGGTGAAGCAGCCGCCCACCAGCGTGGGCACGGTCAGCAGGGCCGAGCGGAGCCACGTCATGATCAGAACCTCCCCGCGAGCGAGAGCCCCGCGCCGCGTCCGGTCCACGCGGGCACGAGCGTCGCGCTCGCGCCGGCGTCGCCGCGCTTGCCCTTGGCCTTGCCGCCGCCCTTGCGCTTGGACAACCCGACCGCGAGCAGCGCGACACCGACGATCGCGACCGCGCCGCCGGCGGCCGCGATCACGATCTGCCCCAGCTCGAGCGCCTTGCCCTGATCCTGCACCTGCTGCGCTTGCGCGAAGGTGCGGCCGTCGGGGTTGCCGCCCTGGATGTCGTCGAGCTGGTCGCTCTTGCCCTTGGCTGCGACACCCAGGCCGATGCCGCCGCCGATCGCGATCGCAGCACCCACGGCGGTGAGCGCCGCACCGGAGATCACCAGCGGTCGCGAACGATCGCGCGTGGGCGTGGGCGTGGGCGTGGGCCCGGGCTCGGGCTCGGGCCCGCGCTCGAGCTCGGCGCGCAGCCGGCGGATGCGATCCTCGACGTTGGCGCGATCAGGGACGTCCTTCTTGGTCTTGAGGTACGTCTCGAAGGCGCGGATCGCCTCCTCGGCCTTGTCGAGCTTCTCGTAGCAGAGCCCGATGTTGTACTGGAAGTCGGGCGAGGCGTAGAGGCTCGCGGCCTCGAGGAAGTCCTGCAGCGCCTCCTGGTAGCGCGCGCCGTTGTAGTTGTCCGAGCCGCGCGCGAACGCTGCCATCGCGCGCTGCACGTTCTCCTGATCGGGCGTCGGTCCCGGCGGCGCCTCGGGCTCGTCGTGCACGTCGGGCAGCGCCTCCGCGGGACCCGCGGTGGGTTCCTCGCTCGCCGCCGCGGCTGCGGGCGGCCACGCCAGCGCGGCGGCGCACAGCCAGCCCAGCGCTCGTCGCCCGCGCAGCGGACGGCGTGACGCCGCGCCCGCGGATCGGAGCTCGGTCGGTACGTGGGTCGACGCCGATGGATCGTGCAGCACGGGACCCGAGCGACGATAACCCCAAGCGGCGCACCGCGGCAAAGTCGGGCCGCTTTCACCGACCCGTGGGCGCCCGCTGCGGTCGCGGGGGCGTCTCGCCGCTGGCCGCCCGCGTCGACGAAGCGCGAAGGTCCCGCGAGACCGCGCGTGGCCGACCGCGACGGCCCGGGTTGCAGGCATGGCTCCGCCGGGCCTACGATGATGACCGGCCGATGTCGAAGACGACGATTCGACTCGAACCCAAGTCGCTCGAGCGCGGGCGTGAGGGTCGCAAGCGCGCCTTCGTGGTCGTCCTGTCCGGCGATCGCATGGGCGAGATGTTCCCGCTCAAGGAAGGCGCAAAGACCACCATCGGACGCGGTCTGCAGACCGACGTGCGCATCAACGACGAGGGAATATCGCGCACCCACGCCCTCGTCGAGGAGGACGGCGGGGTCTACTACCTGTGCGACGCGGGCTCGACCAACGGCACGTTCGCGAACGGCACGCGCGTCGATCGACAGCCGTTGACCGAGGGCGACAAGATCCAGATCGGCGCCTCGAGCGTGCTCAAGTTCACGTTCAACGACGACCTCGACGAGGACTTCCAGCGCAACCTCTACGAATCGGCGCTGCGCGATCGCCTGACCGGCGTGTTCAATCGCGGCTACTTCAACAACCGACTCGAGAGCGATGTCGCGTTCGCGCTGCGGCACGGCAAGCCGCTGTCGCTGGTGCTGTTCGACATCGATTCCTTCAAGCAGATCAACGACACCTATGGTCACCCCGCCGGCGACGAGGTGTTGCGCGGCATGGCGGATCGGGTCGAGGGCACGACCCGCAGCGAGGACATCTTCGCGCGCTACGGCGGCGAGGAGTTCGCGCTGATCTGTCGCGACGTCGACGCGCTGCGGGCCTCGCGGGCGGCCTACCGCATCCTCGACGTGATCGCGGCCAAGCCCTTCGAGCTCGATGGCCGCTCGCTCACCGTGACGGTCTCGCTGGGCGTCGCGGATCTCAGCATGCTCGTGCGGCCCACCGCCGAGGCGCTGATCGAGGCCGCCGACGCGGCGCTGTACACCGCCAAGCGCAACGGTCGCAACCGCGTCGAGATCTACGATCCCGAGCACGAACCCACGCGCCTGGTGTGAGCGGAGACCGGCGATGACCCGCGCGCGCCGAAACCGGGCAACGGGTCTCGCGCTGGTGCTGGCGCTGGCGTCCTGCCATCGCGAGACGCCCGCGGTCGCGCTGCAGGTCGATGCCGTCGACGGCGGCGAGGCCACGCCGTCACCGGCGCAGGCGCTGGTCTCCGCGCCCGGTCGCGAGCTGTGGTTCGCCGAGGGCCCCGGCCGCGAGGCCATCCTCGCGCGCGAGCGCGGCGATCATGCGCGCGCGCGGACCGAGCTCGAGGCGCTGCTGGCCCAGGACTCGATCTCCGCGGCCGATCGCGGTGCGGCGGAGCTGTTGCTCGCGCTCGAGGATCTCGCGGCCGGCGATCGCAAGCGCGCGGTGCAACGGCTCGAGCAGGCCCGCTCGGCTGCTGCGCTCGCGGCGATCGAGCCGCGGCTGCGACTGCTGCAGGCACAGGCGTTGCTCGACGACGGCGAGCCCGCCGCGGCGTTGGCCCTGGTCGAGGCGCTGCCGCTGGCCGCGGTCGCGGGCTCGTCGCTGGCCGGCGATCGGCTGGTCGTGCTCGCCGACGCGAAGCTGCGCAGCCACGACGAGGCCGGTGCACGCGCGGACTATCGCCGCTACCTCGCCGAGCACCCGCGCGGCGACCGGCGCGCCGAGGTCGAGACCAAGCTCGCGCGCACGCTCGCGGCCTCGACCGCCGACGCCGAGCGCGACGAGGCCATCGCGTTGTACGAGGGCCTGCTGATGTCCGTGCCGCTGTCGGACTTCGGCGAGGAGGCGGCGCGCGAGCTGCCACGGTTGCAGCGGGCGCGCGCGGCCGGGCCCACCCGCGGCGGCGCGGCGGCGCGGGCGTTCGAGCGCCAGGCAGAGCTCGCGCGCATCGACGCGCTCGTCGATCGCAGCCGCTACCGCCAGGCGATCAAGGCCGCCGACGCCTTCCTCGCGCTCAAGGGCACCACGCCGCTGGAGCGCTGCCGTGCGCTGTTCGACAAGGGCACCGCGGTGTTCAAGCAACGCGAGCGCGCCAAGGCCCGACCCCAGTTCGAGGCCGCGGTCGCGCAGTGCAAGGCCGCCGGCGACGACGGCACGGACCTCGGCATCAAGGCCGCGTACCAGGCCGCGCGCGGTCGCTACGCCGAAGGCAAGCACGCCGCGGCCGCGGCGGAGTTCGAGGCCCTGGCCGCGATCGCGTCCAAGCACTCGTTCGGCGACGACGCGTGGGTGCTCGCGGGCGAGTCGTGGGCCGAGGCCGGCGACGACGCGGCCGCGCGCAAGGCCTGGGAGCGCGCGCTGGCGCTGTCGGGCGACATGGCCGAGGAGGCGCGCCGTCGCTTGCTGGTCGCGGCGTTCGTGCGCGGCGATGCGCCCGAGGTGCTGCGGCTGTGCGACGACGGGCTCGCGGCGAAGTGGCTCGGCGCGGCCGAGCGCGGCAAGTTGCTGTACTTCCGTGGCCGCGCGCTGCAGCGCATGGGTGACGAGGCCGGCGCACGCACGGCGTACCTCGCCGTGCTCGACGCGGGGCCGCTCGAGTACCCCGCGTTGCAGGCGTTGTCGCGGCTGCGCGAGCTCGGCGACGCGGCCTGGGCCGAGGCCACCGCCAAGCTCGAGGGCGTGGGCAGCGACGCCGACGCGCCGGCCACACCTGCCGACGAGGCCGCGTTGATGCTCGCGCGCCTGGGCCTGGGGCAGTGGGCGCAAGACGAGCTCGAGTCGGCCAAGATCGACGGCTGGCCCGCGGTGCTCGTGCTCAACCAAGCCGGGCTGTACACCGGCGCGCAGAAGCTGTTGGCGAAGATGGGCAGCGCGTGGCGCAGCACGCCACCGGGGCGCGCGTGGTCGAAGTACCGCGCCGCGCATCCGCAGCCGTTCGTCGAGCTCATCGCACCGGGTGAGCCGCGCTTGGGCGTGCCGCAGTGGCTGACCTACGCGATCATGCAGACCGAGAGCCGCTTCGATCCGTCGGCGACCTCGTTCGCCGGTGCGCGCGGCCTGATCCAGCTCATGCCCTCGACCGCGCGCGCCGTGGCCAAGCAGGCCGGCGTCGCGCTCGACGACGAGGACGCGCTGTACGACCCCGCGACCAACCTCGAGATCGGCATGCACCACCTCGCCTCGCTGGTCGCGCGCTTCGGCGGCAGCGACGGTGCGGTCGCGCTGGCGATCCCGAGCTACAACGCCGGTGCCGGCGCGGTCGAGAAGTGGCTCGACGAGCACGGCTCGCTCGATCTCGACGTGTTCATCGAGGGCATCCCGTACGACGAGACCCGCAAGTACACGCAGTCGGTGCTCGGTCGCTGGCTGGCCTATCGCCTGCTGTACCGCGGCGAGGCGCCGCTGGCCGAGCGCCTGCCGTACCTGGCGCTGACGCTGTCGCGCGGCTGAGCGACCGCGCTTGCTGCCCAGGGCCGGACGCCGCGTCCGGCTCCGCGACGGCTCAGAGACCGTCAGCGAATGCTGACGGACTCTCGTCGCGAGAGCGACCGGAAGGTGAGACCGGCTGCGCGGGCACGGGGAGAGGAAGCGGAGCTTCCTCTCCAGGGACTCAGCCGCACAGCGACTCGAGCCGCGCGGCGACCTGCGCCGCGGCGTGCTCCCAGCGCAGGCTCGCGTCGAGCCGCGCGCGCGCGGCCTGGCCCATGCGTTCGCGCAGCGCGACGTCGTCGAGCAGCCGCCGCAGCGCGTCGGCGATGGCCGCGGGCTGCTCGGGCTCGCACAACACCCCGGTGACGCCGTCCTGCACCGCGTCGACGATGCCGCCGGAGCGACCCGCCAACGCCGGCTTGCCGCACGCGGCGGCCTCCAGCAGCGCGATGCCGAAGCCCTCGACGTCGGGCGCGTGGTCGCGCGACATCAACGCGAACACGTCGCACGCGTGCAGCCACGCGCCGAGCTCGTCGAAGTCGGCACCCTCGACCCAACGCACGCGATCGTCGACGCCGAGCTCGCGCGCGAGCGCGTGCAGGCGCTCGCGATCGCGGCCGCGGCCGAGCACGACGTAGCGCAGCTGCGGCAGGCTCGGCGCCAGCCGGGCCAGCGCGCGCAGCATCATGTCGATGCCCTTGTGCGGCACCAGGCGCGCGACCGTCAGCACGATCGTGCCCGGCAGCTCGGCGCGCAGCGCCCGGGCGCGCTCGCGCAGCTGCGGTCGATCGAAGGGCGTCGGGTCGGTGCCGTTGTGCACCACGCTCACGCGCTCGGCCGCGACGCCGAGCTCGCGCACGATCCCCGCGGTGTGGTGACTGACGGCGAAGATCGCGTCCGCCCGCGCGAGCGCGGCGCGACGGGTGCGGTCGTAGCTCGCGCGCGCGAAGCCGGGTTGCCACAGCAGCTCGCGGCCGTGAGCCGCGATCGCGAGCGCACGGATCCAGCCGCGGCTGCGCGCGAGCACCGAGCCGGCGGCGGTGTTCCACTGCGCGTGCAGGGCCGCGTCGAAGCGCCGCGTCGCGAGTCGGGCCGCGACCGCGGGCGCGCCCAGCAGCGGCATCGAGTCCCGCGGCACCGGCACGCGATGCACCGGCGCGACGAAGCCGACGTCGTGGTCGTCGGCACCGGCGACCGCGGGCGCGACGACCTCGACGTGCAGGCCGCGCTGCACCAGCGCGCGCACCAGCTCGGCGCTGTACGTCTGCACGCCGCCGCGATCAGGCGGAAAATCCTGGCTCACCCACAGCAGCCGCAGGCCCATCCGAACGTCGCGATCCTCGCTCGCGTCAGGGGCCCAGGGCCCGCGCGTTGCCGGTGTTGCCGGCGATGGCTTCCTTGGCCAGCTTGCGCTCCATGCCGCGGATCTTCGCGGTGAAGAACGCCTCGGCGCCGGCGTAGAGGCACACGAAGGTCCACACCGGGGACAGGTGCGTGATCCAGGCCAGGCTCCACACCGCGAACACCAGCGAGGCGCGACCGACATCGCCGTTGAGCAGCTGGCCGGTGCCGGGCAGAAACAGGCTGAGCAATCCCGCCGTCACCGGCAGGCGCGGCTCGTCGCCGTCGTCGTCCGAGTAGGCGCTGCCGTCGGTCTGCGACAGCTCCGCGAGCACGCCCTGTTCACCGAGCTCGCTCGCGGCGCCGCGGAACATCGCCTCGAGCCGCTCCTTCTCCGCCGGCGGCACGCGGAACTGTCGCGTCGCGCCGCCGGTCTCGAGCAGCTCGCCGGCCTGCACCATCGCGTCGAGCGTGGTCTCGATGTCCTGCCGCGGTCGCGCGATGACGCGGGCACACGACTCGACGGTGATCGCATCCACGCGCGGGTCGGCGAGGATGCTCAGGATCTGCACGCGCAGCGGCAGCGGCGGCGCCTCGGGCGGCGGCTCTGCGCCCGGGCGCATGGTGTGCTCCCAGCCCGCGGTGCCGCGACCGGGTTGCACCGACGCCGACGGCGTCGCCGCGCTGGGTCGCTCCGCGCGCGCGCGATCCGGTGGCACCTCGGCAGGCGCGTCCTCGCGACCGCGGCGGAACCGCGAGAACCGAGTGGCCCACCGATTGCGGTTGCCACCTTGGCTCATGGCGAGCCTCCGAGGTCAGTGCGCGCGTCCACGGGTCGAGCCGTCAATTGCGAGCGTAGCAGTCGCGCCCCAGGGTCGCCACGGGCCCGCGACGCCCGCCGTGGGCCGGCTCGCGCGCAGCTTGCGGCCAGTGCCGGTGAATTCTGCCGCGGCCGGCGGCGGGTCAGACCTGCACGTCGAACTCGCGCAGTGCGTCGTTGAGGCTCGTGCGCAGCTCGGTGCTCTGCTTGCGGTACCCCACGAGCAGCGCGCACGCGACCTGGAATTCGCCGGCCGGGAACTGCTTGGGCCGCGTGCCGGGGATGAGAACGGCGCGCGCGGGCACGCGACCTTTGAGCGTCACCGGCGTCGATCCGGTGACGTCCACGATCGCGGTGGAGGCCGTCAGCACGACGTTGGCGCCGAGCACGGCCTCGCGCTCCACGTGGACACCCTCGACCACGATCGCGCGCGAGCCCAGGAAGCAACCGTCCTCGATCACCACCGGCACCGCGCCGGGCGGCTCGAGCACGCCACCGATTCCAACGCCGCCGGCGAGGTGGACGTTGCGGCCGATCTGCGCGCAGCTGCCGACGGTGGCCCAGGTGTCGACCATCGTGCCGGCGCCGACGTAGGCGCCGATGTTGACGTAGCTCGGCATCAGGATCGCGCCGCGCTCGATGTACGCGCCGACCCGCGCCGTCGCGGGCGGCACCACGCGCACGCCCAGCTCGGCCCAGCCCTGCTTGACCGGGATCTTGTCGTGCCACTGCAGCGGTCCGGCCTCGAGCGTCTGCATGCCGCGCAGACCGAAGTAGAGGAGGATCGCCTGCTTGACCCATGCGTGCACGGTCCACGGGCCCTCGCCGGACTCCGGGGGGCTCGCGACGCGCAGTCGTCCGGCGTCGAGCTCGGCGATGGTGGTCTCGACGGCGTGGGCCCACGCGCGCTCGGCCAGCAGCGCGCGGTCGTTCCACGCGGCCTCGACGCGCTCCCGCAACGTGGACAGGTCGATGTCGCTCACGCTCGCTTCTTCGCACGCGGGCACAGGCGGTGACAAGCGCGATCGTGGCGTGCGGGCCGGGGCTGTCGTGCGGCGGCGCGGCGCAGGCCCGCGGTCACGCCGCGTGCGGCACGACGGTGTCGACGCGCGTGCACTCGTCTGCGCTCGCGACTGCGGAGCAGCCCAGCGCCGCGCGCAACACCACCGCACAGGCCAACACGTCGACCAGCGTCGCGTGGGCGGCGGGTTCGGACGCGCCCAGACTCGCCGGCGCGACCGTGCCGTCGTCGGCGAAGGCCTGCTGCAGCAGCCGGATCGCGTCGTGGTGATCCCCGGGCACGACGGCGTCGGGCGGCATCAAGCCGAAGCCCTGGCGGAAGCGCTCGCGTACGTCGGCCGGCAGCGCGTGCGTGCAGATGCGGGCGCGCAGCTCGGCCGCGCGCGGCGACTCGTCGCGCGCGCCGAAGGCCGCGCCCAGCAGCAGCTCGAGCGCGCCGCCGCGATCGCGGAACCACAGCTGCTGCGAGGGGTCGAGCGCGGGCAGATCCACCACCAGCGGTGGCCGATGGCCGCCGCGCACGGCCGGCCAGTGTGGCGGCTCCACCGACATCACGATCGCGAGCTCGCGCTCGAGTCGATCGAGCGTGGCCCCACCGCCGGGCGCCCGCTGGGCGATGGCCCGCGCACGCAGCCACGACCAGAGCCACAGCTGCGAAGGGGCGATCGCACGCAGCAGCGGCGGCAACGGGGCACGATGCAACAGCTGCCACTGCCGTGCGAAGCCGGCCGCGGCCGGGGGCAGGGCCGCGTCGGGCGGGGTCGGCCAGCGCATGCGTGCACGGAATCGGCGCGCAGGGCGATGAACTTGAGCGGGCGCGGGCACCCCGGCCGCCGCGGTGTCCCGGGTCAGCCCCTTTTTCATGGCGGGGGGCTTGCCGCGGGGCGGTGACCACCGAATAGGAGGAGCAACCGAGACCCACGCCATGCACGCCGCAGAGTTCTCCCCCAACTTCCCGGAATCGATCGCCGAAGCCCGCCTCCGCAATCCGCCGCCGGTGTACCTCGGCCACTCGGCCGCGGCGCGTCGGGTCCAGGCGATGATCCAGCGGGCCGTCCGCACCAACTTGCCGGTGCTGCTGGTCGGTGCCGCAGGGACCGGCAAGGAGACCATCGCGCGGATCCTCCACCACTTCGGTGGCGGTGAGGTGCCGGCGCTCGAGGTCGTGCGCGGGAACGAACAGCCGCGCCTGCTCAGCCTCGGCGCGTTCACCTACCTCAGCCGGCTCGAGGACATGCCGCTCGAGGAGCAGGCCCGCCTGCCCGCGCTGACGGGGCTGGGGCGCATCGTGATCGGCACGCGGTTGCGTCCCGAGAGCGACGAGGGCCGCGCGCGGCTGCATCCGCAGATCGTCCGCTGGGCCTCGGGCATCCGCATCGACGTGCCGACGCTGGCCGAGCGCATCGAGGATCTCGAGCAGCACGCGATGGACATCATCGCGCGCACGCCGGCGCGCCGCGCCATCGGTGGCATCGCCGACAACGCGCTCGACTGCCTGCGCAGCTACCGTTGGCCCGGCAACCTCGACGAGCTGGCCGAGGTGCTCGGCAGCGCGATCACGGCCGGCACCACCGAGCTCATCGAGTTGCGCGACCTGCCGTCGAAGCTGCGCGTGCGCGACGTCCACCACGCGCGCGCCGAGTCGCCCGAGCGCCAGCTGTGCCTCGAAGAGTCGGAGAAGCAGGCCATCCGTCGCGCGTTGAACTACGCGCGCGGCAACAAGCGCAAGGCCGCGCGGCTGCTGCACATCGGCAAGACCACGCTGTACCGCAAGCTCAAGCAGTACGACCTCGAGTAGCCGCCGCGCCCCACGGGGTTGCAGATGGGCCCGCGCCGTGGTCCCTTTGCAGCCCCGTGTCCGCGCCCGAGCGCCGTCGTCTGTCCGAGTTCGTTCCCGCTGCCCGTACCCGCGACGGTGACGCGATCCTCGAGCGCTTCCTCGCGTGGCTCGGTACCACCGGCCTGCAGCCCTACGCGGCGCAGGAGGAGGCGGTGCTCGAGCTGTGCGCCGGCCGCAACGTGGTGCTGGCGACGCCGACCGGCTCGGGCAAGAGCCTGGTCGCGCTGGCGCTGCACTTCAAGGCGGTGTGCGAGCGCCTGCGATCGTTCTACACCTCGCCGATCAAGGCGCTGGTCAGCGAGAAGTTCTTCGAGCTGTGCGAGGAGCTGGGCGCGCAGAACGTCGGCATGATGACCGGCGACGCCAGCATCAACCCCAAGGCGCCGGTGATCTGCTGCACCGCCGAGGTCCTCGCCAGCCTCGCGCTGCGCGACGGCGCCATGGCCGAGGTGGACTACGTCGTGATGGACGAGTTCCACTTCTTCTCGGACCCCGACCGCGGCATGGCCTGGCAGGTGCCGCTGCTGACCGTGCCGCACGCGCGCTTCCTGTTGATGTCGGCGACGCTGGGCGACATGGACGCGTTCGTGCGCGGCCTCGAGGCCATGACCGGCGCGCCGGTGACGGTGGTGCGCTCGGCCGAGCGACCGGTGCCGCTCGAGTTCGAGTGGCGCGAGACGCCGGTGCACGAGACCATCGCCGATCTGGTCTATGCCGGGCGCGCGCCGGTCTACGTGGTGAACTTCACCCAGCGCGAGGCCGCCGAGATGGCGCAGGACCTGCTCTCGGTCAACCTCTGCACGCGCGAGGAGAAGGACGCCATCGCCGCCGCGACCGGTGGCACGCGCTTCGACACGCTCTACGGCCCCGACATCAAGAAGCTGGTGCGGCACGGCATCGGCCTGCACCACGCCGGCATCCTGCCGCGCTACCGCACGCTGGTCGAGCGACTGGCGCAACGCGGGCTGCTCAAGATCATCGCCGGCACCGACACGCTCGGCGTCGGCGTCAACGTGCCGATCCGCTCGGTGCTGTTCACCAAGCTGTGCAAGTTCGACGGCAGCAAGACCCGCATCCTGTCGGTGCGGGACTTCAAGCAGATCGCGGGGCGTGCCGGCCGCAAGGGCTTCGACGTGCGCGGCTGGGTCGTGGCGCAGGCGCCCGAGCACGTGATCGAGAACAAGCGGCTCGAGGCCAAGGCCGGCAAGAAGAAGTTCGTGCGCAAGCAGCCGCCGCAGCGCGGCTACGTGCCGTGGGACGCGGCGACCTTCGACCGTCTGCGTGATGGTGAGCCCGAGTCGTTGCAGTCGCAGTTCGAGATCACCCACGGCACGCTGCTGACGGTGCTGCGGCGCGAGATCGATCCGCGCGAGCGTCACGGCGGCTATCGCCGCATCGTCGAGCTCATCGCGCGCTCGTACGAGCGCAGCGGCGCACAGAGCCGTCATCGTCGCCACGCGGCCGAGCTGCTGCGTGACCTGCGACGCGCGGGCGTGGTCGAGCTGGTGCCCGACGTGCGCAACGGTCGGCCGGCGCTGCGCGTGGTCGAGGCGCTGCAGCGCGACTTCTCGCTGCACCACACGCTGTCGTTGTTCCTGGTCGACACCGTGCTGCAGCTCGACGCCAACGCGCCCACCTACGCGCTCGACGTGATGTCGGTGGTCGAGTCGATCCTCGAGTCACCGCAGGCGATCCTGATGCGGCAGGTCGACAAGCTCAAGGGCGACCTGGTCGCGCAGCTCAAGGCCGAGGGCGTGGAGTACGAGCAGCGCATGGAACAGCTCGAGGCGGTCGAGCACCCGCAGCCGCTGGCCGAGCGCATCTACGCCAGCTACGACGCGTTTCGCACCCGCCACCCGTGGGTCGCCAGCGCGAACGTGCGGCCCAAGTCGATCGCGCGCGACATCTACGAGCGTTACCTCGGCTTCAACGGCTACGTGCGCGAGTACGGCCTGCAGCGCAGCGAGGGCGTGCTGCTGCGCTACCTGACGCAGGCCTACAAGACCCTGGCGCAGAACGTGCCCGAGGGCCTCAAGACCGAGCCGGTGCAGGAGCTCGAGGCGTGGTTGCACGCGATGCTGGCACGGGTCGACGACACGTTGCTGCGCGAGTGGGAACGCATGCTCGCGGTCGCCAGCGGCGACACCGCGGCGCTCGATCCGAGCCACGCGCTGCCGCCCGCGGACCCGGCCGCCGATCCGCGGCGATTCGCCGTGCGCGTGCGCGCCGAGCTGCACGCGCTGGTGGCCGCGCTCGCGCGCGGCGAGTACGAAGAGGCGGTCGCGTCGGTGCGCGAGGAGCCCGACGATCGCTGGAGCGTGGAGCGACTCGCGGCCGCGCTGCAACCGTTCCTCGACGAGCACGGCCGCGTCGACGCCTCGCCGCGTGCGCGCGACGTGGCGCTGACGCAGCTGCGCGCCAGCGGCGAGCGCAGCTGGACCGTGCAGCATGCGCTGATCGACGACGAGGGCGAGACCTCGTGGATGATCGAGGCCGAGATCGACCTGCGCGAGGACGCCGACTTCGACGGTCCGCTGCTGCGGCTGCGGGGCATCCGCTCGTGAGGCCCGCGCTCGCGGCCCTCGCGTTGGCCTGCGCGTGCGAGCAACGAGCCCCCGCCGTGGTCGCACCCACCAGCGCGACGCCGCGGGCCGAGCCGGCGCGGCCGGTCGCGGTGGTCGAGGCGGCGCTGCGCGACGCGGCGCGGGCAGTCGTCGAGCAGGACCGCGGCGCGCGCGAGCCGCTCGCACGCTGCGACGTCACGATCGAGCCGGTCACGCTCGCGCACGTGTCGTCGGAGGCGGCGATGGCGGCCGCGCTCGCGCCGGACGTCGCAGCCGACGCGCGGCCCTGCAACGACGGTCGCTGTCGCGGCGCGACCGTGCTCAGCGGCGCATCGGGCCCGGGCGTGTCGCAGCTGGGGCTGGCCGTGCCCGCGCCGACCGGCGGCTGGTGGGTGTGGCCGCAGGCGGCGTCGGAGCTCGAGCAGTACCACTGCACCAGCGGGCGTTGGGGCGCGCTGCTGCGCGACGACGTCATCGTGCACGCGCGCGTCGGCATCGAGCGCACGGTCGTGGTCGGTGTGGACCCCGAGGGCAACGACTGCGAGGTCGACGTCGACGCGCAGTGCATGATCGGCTGCATGCTCGCGGGGCGCGACGACCTCGAGCTGCTGGTCGACGCGCGCAGCGGCGCGGCGCTGAGGGTGACGCGCGCGGTCCGGTTCGAGGCGCCGCGCGCCGAGTCGTCGATCGCGGCGCGCGAGCAGGTGCAGCTGCGCACCGGCGACGGCGTGGTCGAGGTGCGCGGCTGCGGCACGGCGCAGTCGGTCGCGTGGCCGCCCGACGCTAAGTCAGCGCGCCAGTAGCTCGCCGATCGCGGCCGCGATGGCGGTGGCATCGCGGCGGCCCCAGTCGCCGCCCTGCAGCGGCTTGCCGCGCGGACGGCCGCGCTCGTCGAGGCGGTACAGGCTGGGGATCTGCGGCGCGGAGAAGCCGGCCGCGGTGAGCTCCTCGTCGAACGCATCGACGTCGGCGCGCACGAGCACCGCGCCGCGCACGGCGTCGGCGACCACACCGCTGCGCAGCATCGCGTCGAGCTTCTTGCACGGCGCACACCAGCCGGCCCACAGCTCGAGCGCGACCGGGCGGCCGTCGGCGTGGGCGCGCGCGGCCGCGGCGGTCAGCTGTTCCTGCAGCGTGCCCGCCTGCGGATCGATCTCCACGATGCGCACCGCGTCGGGCGTGCTCTCGGGCGGCGACGTCGTGGCCTGCGGTGGCGTCGAGTGCTCCTGCGGTGGCGTCG
>JAIBBS010000250.1 GCA_019694555.1 Nannocystaceae bacterium | reverse complement strand
CGTCACGGCGTGGTCACGAGCCGTCCCGCGCGCGTGGCCGAACTGCGGCGACGCGCTAGCATCGTCGGCGGTGCGGCGGTCGATCTCGATGTTCGCGGTGCTCGCGGTGTGCGAATCGCCGCGCGCGACCCAGCAGCCCGCGCCCGATCCGACGCCGGCGCCACGCGGGCCCGCGACGTTCCTCAAGGGCCAGCTGCACCTGCACTCGAACAACTCCGGCGACAGTCGCACGCCGCCCGACGAGGTCGCGCGCTGGTACGCCGCGCACGGCTACGACTTCATCGTGTTCACGGATCACAACCGCGTGACCGACACCGCCGACGTCGGCGACATGCTGGTGCTGCCGGGCATGGAGATCACGATGAACGTCGACGACTGCGATCCGCCGCCCGAGGGTCCGCTGTGCCCGCTGCACGTCAACGCGCTGGCGATCGATCTCCACGCACCGGCGCCGTCGGTGCCGTCGCCGGCCGATCACCGCCGCGACACGCTGTACCGCCACGGCATCGCGCTCGCGCGCAGCCTCGGTGCGATCGCACAGATCAATCATCCCAACTTCCACTACGCCGTCGACGCCGCGCTGCTCGCGACGCTCGCGGGCGAGGGGCCGCTGCTGGTCGAGATCGCGAACGAGGCGATCGACTCCAACAACGCCGGCGACGCGCGCCACCCCTCGACCGAGGCGATCTGGGACGACGCGCTGCGCCGGGGCGCAGTGGTGTGGGGCACCGCGACCGACGACGCGCACCACTACGCCGACGCCGAGGCCGTCCGCGCCGCGGGCGAGCTCGCGTTCGAGGGCGACCGCGGCTGGGTGATGGTGCGGGCGGACCGCGACGCCGACGCGATCGCGGCGGCGTTGTTGCGCGGTGACTTCTACGCGACCAACGGCGCGCTGCTCGACGAGGTCGGCTGCGCCGCGACCGGGCTGCACGTGGTGCCCAGCGATCGGCGGGCGCGGATCGAGTGCATCGATGCCGCGGGCGTGCGCGCGCCGGGCTCGGATGGGCTCACCTGCGCACTCGGGGATCGCTTCGTGCGCGCACGGGTGCACGATCGCGCGGGCCGGACCGCGTGGACGCAGCCGTGCTTTTCCGCGCCGCGTGCGGGAGCAGACGCTGGCTGAGTCCGACTACGCGTCGTGGTAGGCGCGCTCGAGTCCCGCGACGTCGAGCTTCACCATCGTCATCATCGCGTCCATCACGGCCTTCACCTTCTTGGGATCCGCGTCGCGGATCAGCTCGGTGAAGCGCCGCGGCACGATCTGCCACGACAGGCCGAACGGGTCCTTGATCCACCCGCACTGCGACGGCGTCGCGCCGGCCTTCACGAGCTTGTCCCAGTACTCGTCGACCTCGGCTTGATCCGCGCAGTCCACGAAGAGCGAGACGCCCTCGGAGAAGCTGAAGTACGGCCCGCCGTTGTAGCCCATGAAGTGCTGACCCCCGACCACGAACTCCGCGGAGTTGATGGGGCCATCCTTGCCCGTGCGCGCGACGTTCAGGACCCGCGAGTCGGGGAACGTCGCGGTGTAGAACTCGATCGCGGCTTCGAGTTGGTCGTTGAACATGAGAAACGGGGTGACTTTGTGCATGGCCGGCAACTCGAGCGGTCCCACTGTAGGGCCTCGGGTCTACGCGGCACAAGCCGCGCGACTGCCCGGGTCCGTCGCCGCATCGCCGCGGCGTCGATGACACGCTGCTACGCTCGCGCCCGACACCATGATCACCCCCGCGAGGTTCGGTCCGTACCGCGTCGTCGCTCGCCTCGGCGCGGGCGGCATGGCCGAGGTCTTCGTGGCCGAGCGGCTGGGCGCGAGCGGCTTCTGCAAGCGCGTCGCGATCAAGGCGGTGCGACCCGAGCACGCCGACGAGGCCGAGCTGCAGCACGCGCTGGTCGCCGAGAGCAAGCTCGGCGCGGCGATGGATCACCCCAACCTGGTCGGCGTGCTCGATCTGGGCATCGATCAGGGTCGCTACTACGCGGTGCTCGAGCTCGTCGATGGCATCGATCTGCAGCGGGCGCTCGCCTCGGGCCCGCCGCCGGCCGCGGTGGCGCTGCACGTGATCGACGAGGTCGCTGCTGCGCTCGACTATCTGCACGGGTTCTGCGATTCCGGCGGGCGAGCGCTGGGACTGGTGCACCGCGACGTCAGCCCGAGCAACGTGCTGCTGTCGCGCACGGGCGCGGTGAAGCTCGCCGACTACGGCCTCGCGAAGCCGACGCTGTCCGCCGCGCAGACGCAGGGGCGCGTGCTGCGGGGCAAGTTCTCGTATCTGTCGCCCGAGCAGATCGCGGGCGCGCCGCTCGACGGGCGCAGCGACATGTTCGCGCTGGGCGTGATGCTGGTCGAGCTGATGACCGGGCGTCGGCCGCATGAAGCGGACGACGCGGCACAGACGATTGCGAACATTCGCGATGGCGTCGCGGTGGAATTGGACGCGATGGCGCCCGCGATCGCAGCGGTGGCGCGGCGGTGCCTGGCGCAGGCGCGGGAGCAGCGGTTCGGTGCGATGGCGGCGTTGCGCGACGCGCTGGCGGTGGCGCGGCGGGAGTTGCCGTGCGATCGCGACGCGGTGGCGCGGTGGGTGGTGGGCGCGGTGCGTTGACGCGGAGCCGTGGGCACGTCCGCGGGGACGCGCGGATCAGCGCGCTCTCGCCGGCCCCGATCGAAATCCAGCTCGATTCCAGCTCGAGTCCAGCACCAGTCCAGCGCCACGTTCGGGTCCATCGCCACCGACCCACCGCTTGCCACCGGTGCATGGGTTCGTCGACCATGATCACATGCCCGACTCTGCCCGCGTCTGCGTCCTCGTCATCGGTCGGGTCGGGGCGTCCGCGCTCACGCTGGCTTGTCTGAGCGCGTGTCCCGGCGACGACACTTCGGCCGCGAGCACGAGCACGGCGGACGATTCCACGGGCGATGGCTCGTCGGCCACGACGACGGCCGACGCATCCTCGAGCGGTTCCGCAGGCGGCGAGAGCTCGAGCGGCGCCGGTCCGACCACGCACTCGGCCACGGACTCGTCGGCCGATTCGACGCACGCGACCACGAGCACCGATCCGACCGCGTCGACGGACACGACGGACACGACCTCGGGCAGCGCGTGTGGCAACGGCACCGTGGACGAGGGCGAAGCCTGCGACGGTGACGATCTCGCGGGCAACGATTGCGTCGCGCTCGACTTCGACGCCGGCGCGCTCGCGTGCACCGACCAATGCACGTACGACACCCGCGGGTGCGTGTCGTTCAGCTGCGGCAACGACGCGATCGAAGGCAAGGAGCTGTGCGACGGGACCGACCTCGGCGCCGTGGACTGCATCTCCGAGGGCTTCCCACTGGGCGGCGCGCTGGCGTGCGCCGCCGACTGCAGCGCCTACGACACGTCAGGGTGCATCGTTTCGATCTGCGGCAACGATGCGATCGAGGACGTCGAGATCTGCGATGGCGCCCAGCTCGTCGGCGAAGACTGCCTCACGCAGGGCTTCATCGCCGGCGCGCTCGCATGCGCCGCCGATTGCAGCGGCTACGACACGTCGGCGTGCATTCCTTCGTGCGTCGAGCAGGACCTCGGCAGCGCCGTCGGGCCGGCGGTGGCCTCGGGCGACACCACGATGGACGACGACGATCTCGCGGGATCGTGCGGCGGTGCCAGCGGCAACGATCGGATCCTCTCGTTCACTGCACCGGAAGCCGGCACGTTCGCCTTCGTCGTGACCGGCGCGGACTACGACCCCACGCTGAGCCTGTACGGCGATTGCCTCAGCGGCGAGATCGCGTGCAGCGACGACGCGCCGGGGATGGGATCGAACGCGTCGCTCACGCTGGACATGACGCAGGGACAGTCCGTGCTGCTGGTGGTGGACGGTGCCGACGGTGCGGCCGGCAACTGGGTCCTCGACGTCTGGCACCCCGTGTGCGGCAACGGCCTCATCGACTTCGGCGAGACCTGCGACGGCGCGCCCATCGTGGGTACGACGTGTCAATCGATGGGCTTCTACGGCGGCACCCTCGGCTGTTCGGTCGCGTGCGACGCCTTCGACATCTCGACCTGCGCGAACATGGTGACCACCGAATTCTGCGCCACGCCGAACCTGGCGATCCCCGACAACGCGACCGTGATGACCGACATCGTGGTCGATGGCCTCGTCGGCGTCGCCTTCGACCTCGATGTCTCGATCGTGGCGACCCACAGCTTTCTGTCGGACTTGACCATGACCGTGACCCACGTCGACACCCAAGCCGAATCGATGCTGTTCCAGCACGAGTGTTTCGGCAATCACGACATCGACGTGCGGCTCAACCAAGCCGACATTCCGTTCCACTGCAACCCGAACCCGCCCGGGATCCAGGGCCTCATGGCGCCGACCGACGGCGGCGACATCGACGCGCTCGTCGCCACCACCGACACCGGCAACGGCACCTGGCGTCTCACCGTCACCGACGATGCCACGCAGGACGTCGGCAACGTCTCGCAGTGGTGCCTCTACATCTCGAACCTGCTCTTCGTCGGCGAGCCGGTCCCCTGACGGGCTCGCCCGGCGCGCGATCGCGGTGGTGCGAGGACGCGCGCGGGCACGCGTGCCGAGCCGCCCGTCGGGCGAATGCAGCTCGTCAGCCGCCGCGTCCCCGGGCGCCGCGCCAGCGTTGGAGCTCCGCGAGCGCGTCGCCCTCGAGATCCTCGTAGGCAGCCGCCGCTTCGTCGAGCAACGCGGTGATCCGTGGATCTTCGGGCGGCAGCAGCCGCGCCAGCGCGAACGCGACGTCACCGCGCTCGCTCCGCGGGGTGCGCTCGGCGACGAGCGGATGGGCGCGTTCGAGCTCGGCGACGGCGCGCGCACGATCGTCGCGCGCCTCGGCGATGCGCGACCGCCCGAGCAGCGCGTGGACCAACCGGCGATCCTCGCTGCCGCCGAGGCGCTCGAAGACGGAGATGGCCCGGCCGTACGCGAGATCGGCGGCGTCGAGTTCACCGGCCGCGAGCGCGGCATCGCCGACGAGATCGTGGGTCTTGCCGACGACGTCGTGCACCTCGCCCAGCTTGCCGATGCGGATCTCCAACGCGCGCTGCAGCGGCGCGCGTGCATCCGCTGGTCGACCGAGCCGCAGATCCATCGCCGCGACGTTGGCCAAGCCCGCGGCGACGTTGAGGTGATCCGCGCCATGGATGTCCTCGGCGATCGCGAGCCCGGCGGCGTACGCCTCCCGGGCCTCGGCCGGGCGCTCGCTGGCCGACAGCGCGCGGCCCTCTTCGTTGAGCGCGGCGGCGACCTCCGCCGCGTTGTGCGACGAGACGGCGCCCAGCAGGCTCCGCGCGCGACGACTGAGCGCGAGCGCATCGTCGTGGCGGCGCTCGCGATGGCGGATCTGCGCGAGCAACAGCAGCGCCGGCGCCAGCGACGGGTGCGACGATCCACGATCGCGCTCGAGCAGCGTGATCGCCTCCTGCAGCGCGACCTCGGCCGACGGCAGCGACTCGGCGAGCGTGTACGCGCGGCCTTGCTTGAGCAGCAGACGTGGCAGGCGAAAGGCGAGCTCGGGCGAGGCACGCGCCAATGCGATGGCGTCGGCGAGCACCGGCAGCGCTGCGTCGGGCCGGCTGCGCGCCACCTCGAGCGACGCGATCGCCCACGCGAGATCGACCTGCCGCCGGCGGTCGTCGCCCAATCGCGGTGCCATCGCCAGCGCCAGCGCGCGGTAGGCCTCGGCGCCGTCGAAGCGGTTGCGCGCCGCCTCGGTGCTCACCAGCGCGGTCAATGCGTCGAACATCACCGTGTCGTGGTCGGTCGCGATGGCGAGGTCGAGCGCCTTGACCAGCGTCGGCGCGGCGAGCTCGACGTCGCCCAGCTGCTGGGCGTCGCCGCGCAGCATCACGACCTCGGCGGTCAGCGGCGGATAGTCGATCGCGCGCGCGTCGGCCTCGAGTGCGCGCGTCGCCGCCTCGACGTTCTCCGCCGGCGCCAGGCCCAGCACCGCGCGCGTCGCCGCGGCCTCGTTGCGTGTCGCCAGGACGCGGCGCACGAGCTCGGGATCCGTCGGCAGCGGCGGATCTCTGGCGAGCCGCTGCGCGTCGCTGCACGTCGCGGGATCGGGCAGCGCGCCGACGGCCTCGGTCGCACGCTCGAGCACCGCGCGATCGCCCAGCGTGAGCAGCTGCGCCAGCTCGTCGACCGCGCGCACGCGCTGCTCGAGGCACGCCACGCGTGCACCGGCCTGCGGCGCAGCGGCGCCGTCGCGTTCGAGGTACGGGGCCTCGCACGCGGCGCGCAGCCCCTCACCGACCGCCGCCGCGTAGCCATCGAGCATCGACAGCACCGCGTCGCTGCCCTCCGCCACCGCGCCGCCGAGGCCCGCGAACGCGACCTCGACTTCGGCTCGCCGCGCGTCGTCCCACGCGGCGCGGATCGTCGCATCGGCCTCGGCACACGGCGCGTCGTGGGGCGCCGCGACCCACCACGCCAGCGGTGCTGCGAGTGCGACCGCGGCCACGCCCCAACGCCCGCGACCGCGATCGGGCGTGAGCGCAGCGACCCAGGCCGTCATGTCGGGGTAACGCGCTGCGGGATTCGTCGCCATGCCGCGTCGCACCGCGCGGGCCAACCACGTCGGCACGCCGCGCGGCATCGAGCCCCGCACCTCACCGGCACCGACCGCCTTCGCGAGCCCGGCGAGCGACGCCGCCGCGAACGGCCGCTCGCCCGTGAGCGCCTCCCACAGGCTCACCGAGAGCCCATAGACATCGGTGCGCACGTCGACGACGCCACCGGCGTACTGCTCGGGCGCCATGTACATCGGCGTGCCCTGCAGCTCGCCCGCGCCGGTGAGGACGTCGTCGACGCGGCTGGTGCGGACCTCGCCGCTGCGGCTGGGGTCGAAGTCGTCGACCGACGACGCACCGTGGGCGCGCGCGAGCCCGAAGTCGACCACGCGCACGCGACCATCACGACCGAGCATGAGATTGTCGGGCTTGATGTCGCGGTGGACCAGGCCGGCCTGGTGCGCCGCAGTCAACCCGCGCCCCGCCGCGATGAACACCGCGAGGATCTCGCGCCACGTTCGCGGCTGCGCACGCAACCACGCCCCGACCGATCCACCGTCGACATACTCCATCGCCAGGTACACGCCGTCGGCGAAGCGACCGACGTCGTGGATCGCGACCACGTTGGGGTGGGCCAGCCGCGCCAGCGACTGCGCCTCGCGGAGCACCCGCGCGAGGTCGGCGTCGCTGTGCACATGCACGAGCTTGAGCGCGACCTTGCGATCGAGCTCGGGGTCGTACGCCAGATGGACGACCCCCGCACCACCGCGACCGAGGCGATCGAGCACGACGAACCGACCGATGACGCGACCCAGGCTGCGCGCACCGCTGGCGTCCGCAGCGGTGTGCTCGTCGCGCGTGGACACGTCGGAGCCGGGGACGATCGTGACTTCACTCGACGCCGCCGCGCCGCCGTCGCTCCGTGGGTCGCCGCTGGTCACCGTGCGCCCGGGAGTCTAACCCGCGCGCGATGTCTGGCTTGCGCCCGGCGTCGCGGGGCGCGACGGCGCGGGGCGAGCACCCCGTGATCTGCGCGTACACTGCAGCGATGGCGCGGCGGTCCATCGGCCCGGGGTTGTGGTGGGGCACCGCCGTGCTCGTGCTCGCGGCGCTGCTCGCAGGCCTCGCGGCGTTCGAGCTGTGGAGCCGCGGCGGCGAGCCCGAGTCGCTCACTGCCACCGAGGCCGTCGCGCGCGTGCACGGCGGCGGGGAGATCGCCAAGGCGCGGATCGTCGGACCGCTCGACTGCGACCAGCGGCGAACGATCGGCCGCCACGAGTATGTCGGTGCGCGGTCGTACGAGCCCGCGGGCCCCGATGTCGTCGTGATCGTGCGGCTCGAGCCGGACGCGCGCTGCGAGACGGTGGTCCAGGGCGCCGGTCGGATCCGCGAGGCGATGCCGGCGCTCGCCGCTCAGCTCGCGGGCCCGGGCGAGCCGCACGTCATCGAGCTGCTACTGCCCGAGTCCGTCGCGTGGATGTTCTGGGTCGCGGCCGGCCTCGCGTTGTTCGGCGTCGTCGGGCTGCGCTCGGGCGTCGGCGCGCCGACGCAGCTGCCGCCGCGTCGGAGCGCGACCACGGTGGAGTCGCCGCGCAGCGCCGCCGCCAGCGAGGGCGATCCGTTCCGCGTGGCAGGCGACGACGAGGGCTTGCTGCGTCGACCGCTGCGGCCGAGCGCGACGTGGTTTCGTCGCGAACGCCGGACCGCGATGCTCCACGCTTCGGCGCTGTGGATCTGCATGCTCGTCGCGGGCGGATGGGCGACGAGCTTCGCGTTCGATGCGTACCGCGTGCACCGGATCTGGACCACGGGCCTGCCGGCGATCGATCCCGAGCTCGACGGCGAGGAGACGGCGCGGCAATTCGTCTTCCGCACCACCACGGCGAAGGTCGCGTACACCGATCACACCGGCAAGCGCCACGAGGGCGAGCTGTGGTTCCCGTCGATCGCCGTCGACGACGGCGTCGCTGCGGCGGTCCGCTACGATCGCGACGCGCCGGACGACTTCGCGACCTCGTGCGAGCACGAGCGGCTCGGTGGTCGGATCGCGCTGGTCGTGCTCGGATCGGTGGGCCTGCTCCTGCTCGGCGGTCTCGGCTCCGTGGTCGCGCGGGCCAGGCTGCGCGAGATCGCGAACGCCCGCGAGACGATCCACGCCGGCGGCGTCGAGCTGGTGCTGCGCGTCGTCGACACGCAACAGGTCATCGCCGAGGGCCGCGCCGTCGCGATCGAGTACACGCTCGAGCTCCCCGGCGGGCGCACCCTCGAGTGTCGGCGTCCCGCCGATCGCCCGCCGTTTCTGCTCCACGTCGCGACGCGGCGCGTGCTCGGCTTGGGCCACCCGCAGCGGCCCGAGCTGGTGGTGCTCCTCGATCCCGATCTCGGTCCGCTCGAGGTCGAGCCGGACGAGGGCGATCGCGTGCGCGCGCGCTACCAGGCCCAGCGCGACGCGCAGCGAAGCCAGGAGTCGCGCGCGTGATCGATCGGCGCAGGCGCGAGGCGACGCGGCGGATCATGCACGTCTGCTACGCTCGCTCCGATGGGCGTCGACGCGCGTGAGTGGTTCGCCACGGTCTGGCTCGCGGCGTCGCTGTGCGCTGCGCCGCTCGGATGCACGCGACCGCGCGGAGCGCTCGATGCCAGCCCCGCCGGGCCCTCGCCTGCGCGAGCGGAGCCGACCCCGACGCCGGGCGACCCGGCGCCCAGCGAAGCAGACACCGCGCGCGCCGAAGCGCAGCGGATCCTCGAGGCGGTCGCCGCCGCGCGGAGCCTCGAGCTCGTCGACGACGTCCACGTCGAGATCATCGACAAGCCGAGCATTCGTGCGTTCGCCCAGGCGACGCTGCGCGAGCACACGGCGCCCGAGCACCGGCGCCTGCTCGGACGCATCGAGTCGGCGCTCGGCGTGCTGCCGCGCGGAGCCGACCCGGAGCAGGTCTTGCTCGAGCTGCTCGAAGACGGCGTGCGCGGCCTCTACGACCCGAAGACGAAGACCCTGTTCATCGGCGACTTCGTGCGGCCCTCGGCGCTGACCGCCGTCGTCGGCCACGAGATCGCCCACGGCCTGCAGGACATGCACTTCGGCCTCGCGCGGCTGCAGCAGGCGATGCCACACCAGACCGACGCCGAGGTCGCGCGGCAGTTCCTCGTCGAAGGCGACGCACAAGCGGCGTATCTCGCGTGGGCCAGCAAGGGCGGCATCGCAGGGATCCTCGAGCCCTTGCTGCGCGCCGACGCCGATCGAGCAGTGTCGCTGGGGCCCATCGCGACCACGTACCCCGTGCTCCGGCGCCAGCTGCTGATGCCATACGCCGACGGCACCGCGACGGTCATCCGCCTCGTCAAGCGTCAGGGCTGGGCCGCGGTCGACGCTCTGTTCGCAGAGCTTCCCGCGAGCAGCGAGCAGATGCTGCACATCGACAAGCTGATCGCGCGCGAGCTACCGGTGCCCGTGGCCCTGCCCGCGACCGCGCACCTCGACGCCATCGCGCGGCCCGCGGGTCTGTCGGCGGTGTGGCACGACGAGCTCGGCGAAGCCACGCTGCTCGCGATGCTCGCCGAGATCGACAGCGTGGAGGAGGCCCGAGCAGCCGCCGCGGGTTGGGGCGGCGATCACTTCGTCGTGTACGAGGACGCCGACGCGACCACCACGATGGTCGCCGGCCTCACCGTCTGGGACACGCCGGCCGACGCGAAGCAGTTCGAGGCCGTGTTCGCTCGGTACCTGGGCGAGTCGGTCGGCGCGCCGCATGCGGTCGCGCGGAGAGGGGCTCGGTGCGCGTTTGCGGTCGGCGTGCCGAGCGGGGTGGAGGCCAGGGCGATCGTGGCGGCGGTGTGGAAGGACGCGGTGGTGGGGGGCGGGGGGATGGCGCGGTAGGGGGCGGGGACGGGG
>JAIBBS010000249.1 GCA_019694555.1 Nannocystaceae bacterium | reverse complement strand
CCGTCGTCGAGCAGCAGCTCGTGCGCGCGCTCGCGGCCGTGCTCGTCGATCGCGAGCAGCGGCCACGGCCCCTGCAGCCAACCCAGCGCGGTGCCGGGTGCGAGGGTCTGGAAGTTGTGGCGGTCGACGTCGGGCACGAGCGTGAGCTGGGCGTCGGCGACCGGCGCGGTCGCGAACGCGAGCGAGGCCCACGGCTGCAGCTGCACGCGCATCGGGTCGACGAGGATCGCCAGCGGCTCCGACACCACCAGCGCGCCGGGGTGCTCGAGCCGCAACAGCCGCAAGAGGCCGGCGTGGGCGGTGGCGTCGGCGGCGGGATCGCCGGCGCGACCGCACTCGATCGCGACGCTCGGCGCGAGATCGGCGAAGGCCTCGGAGAAGGTGCCCAGCGACAGCCGCGAGTGCACGAAGGTGCGGGCGAACAGCGCGGTCAAGCCCAGGTACGCGCCGTCGGTGCTGGGCCCGACGGCGTACGCCGGGTTGTGGCCGGTGTTGTTGTGCAGGTCGACGACGAGCTCGGGCGCCACCGCGCGCAGCCGCATCAGCGCCGCCTGGGCGATCGCGCCGTCGCGGTCGTCGAACGGCGGACGAAAGCAGCGGTTGAGATCGCGACGCCCCGGCAGCATGCGATGGGCGAAGCCCGGCGGGGCCTGGGCGGCCTCGACCGCGCCGAGGAAGAACCACGTGTCGACCGCGGGCTCGATGCGATCGGCCAGCACGCGGTGGATCGCGCGCAGCCCCGAGGGCTCGTTGCCGTGCAGGCTGCCGGCGACCACGCGCGCGCGGCTGCGATCGCGGCCGGCGACGTGCACGATCGTCGGGGCGCGCAGGCCCGCGAGGAACGCGTCGGCGTCGGCGGGCACGACCAGGCCGCGCGCGGGCTCGATCACGTCGATCACGTCGCTCACGGCATCGGCCACGTGTGCACCGGCGCGCCCGAGGCGGCCGCGTCGAGGTAGCGCTGCACCAACGCAGCGGCCGGATCGTCGCTGCTGCGCGCGAGCGCGTCGAACCACGCCCGCTGCCAGCGCGCGCCGGTGATGCCGCTGCGGTTGCGCTCGGCCACGACGTCGAGCCAGCGCGCGGCCTCGTCGGTCGCGACGCCGCCCTGCTCGAGCCCACGCTGCGCCACCGGCAACAGCCGCGCGACGAGCTGCGGCGCCGCGATCGGCTGCGCGCGCGCGCCGGGCTCGGGTGGCCACAGCAGCGTCGCGTCGGGCCCGCGCCGCGCCGCCTCGTAGAAGTTCTGTCGCGCGTGCGAAAACGTCAGGCCTTCGATCATGTGCTCCGCCCGCGGCGCGAGTGCCAGCACCAAGCCCGCGAGGAAGGCCCCGTTGGCGATCATGTCGACCACGGTGGGCCCCGCCGGCAGCGCGCGCAGCTCGATGCGCAGGTGGCCGCCGTCGGCCGAGTCGTACACCGCACGGTTCCACCGCCACACGGTGCCGTGGTGCAGACGCAGCTCCGCCAGCGTCGGGATCCCACCGCGGGCCAACACCGCCGCCGGGTCCTCGTCGCCGCAGACCGGCAGCAGCGGCTGGTGCAGCGCGACGGATTCCGCGAACAGCTCGTACGCGCCGTGGCGCACCCAGCCGTGACCGAACGACACCCGCGCGGGCCGCCAGTCGTCGGGCTGCGCGCGCTCGTCGACCGACTGCCGGAACAGCGCGATACGGGTCTCGTCCCACAGCCGCCGGCCCAGCAGCAGCGGCGCGTTGCCCGACAGCGCCAGCACCGGCGCGCTGGCGAGCTGTGCCGCGTGGTGGTGCGAAGCGAACACGGGCGGTGGCACGCGCACGTGCAGCTGGAACGACGTGTTGGCGCCCTCGAACGTGACGTCGTCGGCCACCAGCGCGAGCGTGTCGGGGCCCTCGATGTGCAGCGCGAAGCCGCCGGGCCGTTGTGCCCGCAGCGCGGCCGACAGCGCGCGGTAGCGCGGCACCTCGGTCAGCGCGTCGTGCAGGTCCTGCTCGCGCAACGTCGGCAGGATCCCGATCGCGATCGGGCGCGCGCCCACCGTCGCGGCCGCGCGCGTGGCCTCGGCCAGCGCCGCGACCAGATCGTCGTGCAACGCGGTGAACGGACGGCCTGCCAGCGCCACCGGCGTCGAGTTGATCTCGAGGTTGAAGCGGTCGACCTCGTGGGTGATCCGCGGATCGCGGGTCGCCGCCAGCACCGCGCGGTTGCACGGCGCCGGCCGTCCCTCGGCGTCGACCAGATCGAGCTCGACCTCGGCGCCCAGCGATGCGGGTCCCTCGCCGAAGCCGGGGCGCTGCAGCAGCGTGCGCAACACCGCCAGCGACGCGTGCAGCCGCGCGTCGAAGCGAGCCCGGTCGTGCTCGTCGAACTCCGAGCGCTCGATCGCCAGGCCCATCGTGGGCGAGCTTGCCGTGCGCGGCGCGGGCCCGCCGCTGCAACGTTTGCGGCACGCCTGCGGACGCCACCGGTGCGCCCGCGTCAGCGCGCGAAGACCCGCTTCACGCTCGCGTGCACGCAGTCGGGATCGCAGTGCTCGGGCTCGGCGAGGCGATAGTCGGGATCGAACGCGTCGTCGAGCACCAGCACGCCGTCGTGACGCACCTGCAGCGCCACGTGCTGCGGCGGTTCGCCCTCGTCGAAGAACTGCAGCACCGTGTGCGGGTTGTCGGCGTCGTCGTAGATCGGCGCGTACAGCCCGGGCAGGCCCTCGCACCGGATCGAGTGCCCGGCCTGCGCCACCACGCAGGTGCCGGACGCGGACGCGTCGTCGCGCGCGATCGTGATCGCGTAGGTGCCGTCGCGCAGCGCCGCACCGCCGGGCTCGTACAGCGACACCCACAGCGCGTCGCTGCACACGCTCGCGTCGCACGGCTGACAGCTCGCGAGCGACCACGCCAGGCACAGCATCGAGCGACGCATGGCATCGAGTCTAGTCCACCATCGCCGCCGCGGCAGCACCGCGGTGATACGCTGCCGGCGCCACCATGGCCCTGCCCCGTCGCGCCGCCGTGATCGCGCTCGCGCTCGTCGCCGGCGGTGCGCCCGCGCCCAGCCGCGTCGCGTTCGAGCTGCCGGATCGCGATCTGTTCCCCGAGGGCATCGCGTGGGATCGGGCGCGCGGCACGGTGTTCGTCGGCAGCCTGCGACAGCAGCGGATCGTCGCGCGCGAACGCGACGGCACCTGGCGCAGCCTCGGCGACGACGCGGCGCTGGGCGCGGTGCTCGGACTCGAGGTCGACACCGAACGCCGCGCGCTGTGGGCCGTGCACTGCTTCGCCGCCCCCGGCGAGGGCCCCGCGCTGCTGCACGACGATCCCGCGCGCCGCGGCGAGACCGGCGTGGTCCGCTTCGATCTCGATGGCGGTGCGGTCACGGCGTTCACCGCCACGCCGGCGCCGCCGGGCTGCCTCAACGACCTCGAGATCACGCGCGACGGCGCGGTCGTCGTGACCGCCGGCGACGCGGGTCTGTGGCGGCTGCCGCCGGGCGGCGACACGCTCGCGCCGTGGCTGCGCGACGCGCCGGGCTACGCCAACGGCATCGCCAGCACCGCCGACGGCACCAAGCTCGTGGTCGCGATCGCCGAGCGTGGCCTGGCCGCGGTCGATCCGCAGCGGCCCGCGTGGCGCATGCTGGCGACGCCCGCAGGCGCCGAGCTGCGCGGCATCGACGGGCTCGTGCGCCACGGCGACGACCTGCTCGCGGTGCGCAACGGCACCGACCCCGCCGCGGTGCTGCGGATCGTGCTGGGCGGTGACGCGCGCACGATCACCGCGGTCGAAGTGCTCGAGGCCGGCCACCCGCGCCACGCGGTGCCCACCACCGCCGCGGTCGTGGACGACGCGCTGTTCTACGTCGCGACCAGCCAGCTCGATCGCATCGATCGCCGCGACGGCAGCTTCGATCCCACGACGCTGGTGCCCACGACGATCCTCGCGCTGCCGCTGCACGACGACGCGCGCGGTGCTGGCGGCTGTCTGCACCGCCGCTGATCGTCGCGGCTCACGGCGGCTTGGGCTTGGCCGGCACCGACAGACACGGCGTCGGCGTGGCCGGCGTCTCGGGCGGCGGCGCGACCTTCAGGCACGGTCGCGGCGGTGTCTCGGGGGGTGGCGGCGCGACCTTCAGGCACGGCTGCGGCGGTGTCTCGGGGGGTGGCTGCGCGATCTTCAGGCACGCCTGCGGTCGCACGTCGTCGGGCACGACCTCGAGACACGGCCGCGGCGCGCCGGTGTCGGTCGGCACCGGGTCGGGCTTGGCGTCGGGTTTGGCGTCGGGCTTGGGCTGGCCGCCGTGATCGGAGGCCGGCACGTTGAGGCACGGCTTGGGCCCGATGTCGCCGCACGCGCTGGTGGCCGCGAGCGATCCGATCGCGAGCGCGACGAAGCGCTGCCGTCGCGCGAGGATCGCTGCGCGGTCTTGCTCGTCGCTGGGGTCTCGCTCGTCCGCCATGTTCGCCGTCCTCTCGCTGCTGCATCACCGCGGCGGTGCGCCGCGCGGCACTGCCTCGGCCTTGTCGGCCCGCTCGATCGCGTCGTCGGTGCGCCGCTGGGCGGCGTCGTGTGCCGACTCGACGCCGGCCTTGGCGCGCTCGATCTCCCGCTTGGGATCGGGCAGCGGACTGGGCGTCGTCGCGGCGGGCGAGCCGCAACCGCCCAGCAGCACCAGCACCAGGCCGATCCGCATCGTCACCACCCGATGCTAGTCCCGGGGACACCGGATTCGCGACAAAAATGACGCCGCCCTCGTCGCCCCTGCTTCGTCGCCCATCCTCGCGGTACGCCCGCAGCGTCGCTGCCGCGTCGTAACCCCGGGGCGGCCCGGCGCATACTGAGGGTCGTGACGCGCCTGCTTCGTCCTCGCGTGGCCCTGGCCGCGCTGTGCTGCTCGCTGCTGACCGCCTGCTCGCCCGCACCGACCCCCGCGGGCGCGACGACACCGGGATCGCGCGAGGCCGCGCCGGTCGCCGACGAGCGCGTGGCCTACTTCGCCGGCGGCTGCTTCTGGGGTGTCGAGCACTTCCTCGAGCAGATCGACGGCGTGATCGCGGTCGAGTCGGGCTACATGGGCGGCCACGTCGAGTCGCCCAGCTACGCCGACGTGTCGAGCCAGACCTCGGGTCACCTCGAGACCGTACGCGTGCGCTACGACGGCGCGCGCGTGGGCTACGAGGCGCTCGCCAAGCGCTTCTTCGAGATCCACGATCCGACCCAGGCCGACGGCCAGGGCCCCGACATCGGCCCCGAGTACCTCTCGGCGGTCTTCTACAACGACGAGGGCGAGCGCACGATCGCCGCCGCTCTCATCGAGCGGCTGCGCGCGCGCGGCTACGACGTCGCGACCGAGCTGCGCCCCGCCGAGCACTTCTGGCCGGCGGAGGCCTATCACCAGGACTACTACGTCCGCAGCGGTCGCACGCCCTACTGCCACGCCCCGGTGAAGCGCTTCGGCGACTGAACCGAACCCGGCGCGCCGACTGTGGCAGACTCGGTGGTGCGATGACCGAGTGGTACGCCGACGACGACTTCTGGGCGCGGATCTATCCCGTGTTGTTCTCGCCCGAGCTGTTCGCCCGCGCGAGCGTCGAGGTCGACGCGGCGCTGCGGCTCGCGGGCGTGTCGCGCGGCCGCGCGCTCGATCTGTGCTGCGGCCCGGGTCGGCACGCGGTGCCGCTGGCGCAGCGCGGCCTCGACGTGACCGCGGTCGATCTGAGCCCGTGGCTGCTCGAGGTCGCGGGGCGCCGCGCCGACGAGGCCGGCGTCGCGATCGAGTTCGTGCGCCAGGACATGCGCAGCTTCGTGCGACCCGATCAGTACGATCTGGTGCTCAACCTCTACACCTCGTTCGGATACTTCTCCAGCGAGGCCGAGGACATGCGCGCGCTCAAGAACATGGTCGAGTCGCTGCGCGAGGGCGGCACCATCGTCATCGACACGCTCGGCAAGGAGGCATTGGCGGAGCGGCTGCACGCGGACAGCCCGCCGATCGAGGAGCGCGACGGCTCGCTGCTGATCCAGCGCGTGCAGGTCGTGGACGACTGGTGCCGGGTCAAGAGCGAGTGGATCATCGCCCACGCCGACAAGGTCGAGCGGGTCCGCTTCGAGCACACGCTGTTTTCGGGCAAGGAGCTGCGCGAGCTCATGAACTGGGCCGGGCTGTCGGACGTGAAGCTCTACGGCGATCTCGACGGGCGCCCCTACGGCCCCGGCGCGCGGCGGCTGGTCGCGGTCGGGCGTCGCTGAGCGGAGCGACCGCGGGTCCAGGGGTCCCATGACCGGCTCGGCCCGCGTGCGGGCAGAGCACGCGAAGCGAGCGGCGCTTCCTGTCGATCGACGGAGTCCCGGCGCGATCCCCTGAGGGTTCTCCCGCGCGTCGTGCCGCGATGCACGAGCGCGGGTGTGTGCACAAGCGTGGACCGACTCGCTCGCGCGGGCGCGCCGATCCCCAGCGGCGCGATTCGACCCGCCGTCGGTGGTCGGCGGCGTGTCGCGATGCGACACCATCCGCACACGCCAGCCCCACGCACGCGTCGCCCCACGCGTGTGCGGCCATGCTCGAAGGGATGCCGGATGCGCCCACCTCCCGCGGCGAGCGATCGCGTCGCGTGCTGCTCGTCGACGACGAGCGCAGCATGTGCGAGTGGCTCGCGCCCGCGCTGGAGGCCTCGGGCTTCGTGGTGCGGTGGTTCACCTCCGCGAACGAAGCGCTCGCGGTGCTGGCCCAGGAAGACTTCGGCGTCGCGATCGCGGATCTGTACATGCCCGAGATGAGCGGGCTCGAGTTCTGCCACCGCGCGGCACGACTGCGCCCCGCGTTGCCGGTGGTGACGATGACGGGCTTCGGCACGGCCGACACCGCACGCGCGGTCGAGCGCGCCGGCGCGTTCGAGCTCGTGCCCAAGCCCTTCGAGCTCGAGACCCTGTGCGCGGCGCTCGAGCGCGCGTTGGCGCGGCCGATCCCCTGACGCGCCGGATTGGCCCCAGCGCCGAGGATTTTGCGGCCAGCCGCGACCGCCGACCGCGCGCTCTCGCCCGTGCGATGGCGTTACGCTGGGCTGCCCCCGCGAAAGCGTCCCCGCCATGATGCCGATCCTGTCCTGCCTGCCGCTGTTGCTCGCCCTCGCCAAGCCCACTGTCCAGCCCGCCAACACCGCGCCGCACGTGCAACCGGGCGCGGTGCAGCAGCCGATCGTGCTGGGCGCACCGGGCAAGCCCAAGCTCAAGAAGAGCGAGCTGATCGACGGCGGCTTCGACAACATCGACGAGGGCGTGTTCGTGGGCTTCACGCCGCAGGGCCGCCGCTACGAGCTGTGGGAAGTGCAGCAGAACGTGCACATGGACCACGTCGAGGTGCTCGCGTTCCGGCCCGACGGCACCGAGCTGTGGCGCGAGGATCTGAAGTGGCCCGCGGGCGAGTCGTGGTCGCGCCTGCTCACCGCCGGCTTCGACGGCGAGCAGAACCTCTACGTCTTCTACTACACCAACGGCGATCACCACTGGCGCCTGGTCAAGGTCTCGAACGCCGGCACGGTCGAGTGGGCCAAGACGCTGTACACCACCAGCTGGGATCCCGAGCCCGCGTTCATCGAGCCCCACCCCGCCGGCGGCATCGTGCTGCACAGCGCCTCGGACGGCAGCGTGCGCGATCTGTACACCGCGCGCATCGCCGCCGACGGCACGGTGTTGTGGGAGCACGAGTTCGACGTCGCCGGCGCCAACCAGTATCCCGGCGGCGTGGCCGTGGGCGCCGACGGCAGCGTGTACGCGGTCGGCCACGACACGCTCAAGGCCGCCGACGGCAAGTCGGCGGTGCGCATCCGCAAGTACGCCGCCGACGGCAGCGTGCTGTGGACCCGCGCGATGGAGGCCTCGACCCCGTACGAGCACCCGATCGCGCGCCACGTGTTCCTCGACAGCCACGGCGATCTCGTGGTCGCCGGCAGCACCTACGCCGGCGGCAACGACCAGGACTGGATCTTCGCGGTGAAGTACAAGCCCGACGGCACGCGCATGCGCCGGCTCGCCCACCCCATCGGCAACTCGCCCAAGCTGGTCGACTATGGCCTGCAGGGCGTCACCGCCACGCACGCGCCCGACGACTCGATCTTCATCGCGTGGGACTTCGACGAGCACCTCGACACCAAGTGGAGCGTCGCGATGCTGCGGATCCCTGGCGAGGACCCGCCGCGGCGCAAGGCCGGCCGCGCGCAGGCGGGCCAGATCCAGCCCGCGCAGCCGGAGGTCACCGAGGTCCCGCGGGTGGTGTGGACCAAGACCTTCGATGGCGACGCGGTGATGTCGGTGCAGACGCTGCGGTGGTTCCCCCAGGGTGCGCTCGGCGTGTTCGGCCAGGGCAAGCGCAAGCTCGAGGGCTACGACTACCGCACCGCCACGCGCATGCGCGCGCTGCTGCCCGACGGCACCGACCTCGGCGGCGTGGGCTTCGAGAGCACCGGCGACTTCCACAACGACCTCGACTCCGTCGCGATCGATGCCGGCGGCACCGCGTTCGTGCTCGGCTGGCAGTGGTGGAACGGCGACGGCTGGAACGACGAGAACGTGATGCGACTGCGCTTCACCGCGCGCAAGTGAGCCGCGCCGAGCCCCGCGGGGGCGGCGTCTCATCCCCGGCTCAGAACCACCGCGAGAAGCCCGCGAACGCGCCGACGATGACGTTGGCGTCGCGCAGCGCGTAGCCGGTCTCGAAGCTCTGGCCGTCGCGCGGGCGCAGGTTCCAGCGATAGTCCGCGACGACTTGCAGATCGAACGCGAGATCCTCGGTGATGAACGCGTGGGTGCCCAGGCCCAGGCCCACCGTCGGCACGATGGCGCGCGTGGGCGGGCCCCAGCGGCCGTTGCTGTGATCGACGCTCTGGAACGAGCCGATGCCCGCGCGACCGAGCACGAACGGTCGCACGCCGCGGGCGCGCGCGAACAGCAGCTCGACGTAGGGCGCGAACGAGCCGCCCCGCGTCAGCCGCGAGGTGCCATCGGGCGCGCGCTCGGGCTGCAGCTCGAACGAACCGCGCGCACCGATCACGAGCCACTCGCCCAGGCCCCAGCCCATGCCGAAGCCCATCGCCACGCGGCGATACCCCAGCACGCCCGCGCCCTGGTGCGAGAGCTTCGCGCCCAGCGGCGTCGCGTGCACGCGACCCAGCCAGTACGCGCCCTCGAGATCGACCTGCAGCCGCAGTCGCGTCGCGGTGTCGCCCTCGTGCACGACCGTGCCATCGGGGCGCCACGGCGGTGCGCCGGCGAAGAGCAACAGCGCGAGGCCGAGCTGCACCACCTTCTTTTTATCCGCGCCGGCGCGCCGAGGCGCAAGCCCGAACCGCCGCCTCGGCGCGGCGGTGGGCCATGACGCGTCAGATCCCCGGTTCGGTCTCGAACTGCCCGCCGCCGTGGCAGCGATCCTCCTCGGAGGTGCCCGGCGGCAGCGCGCCGGGCCACACGGTCACCAGCGCGCGCACCAGGTGTTGCCGGCGTCCATGGACCCACGTGTTGCGCTCGGCGACCCACGCGAGCACGGCATCGCTGGCCCGCTGGGTGACGGCCCGCGGGTCGTCGGGGTCGGCGTTGTGCACGCCCTCGCCCAGCGCCCAGGCCACCTGCATCGGCCGGTCGGGGTCAGCGTCGGCCGCGGCCGCGCGCGCGGCGGCGGTCTCGGCCTCGAACGCCGCCTGCTCCGCCGCGATCGCGTCCCGCATCGCCGCGAGCTTGGCCTCGTCCAGCGCAGCCGCGCGCGCCTTCTCCTGTGCATCGAGCGGGCGCATCGCCGCGCGCAGCGACTGCGCGAGCGCCTCGTCCATGCTCGCGCCGACACCGACGACCTGCACGAACGGCGGACGCTCGGCGATCCACGCCAGCGCATCGTCGGGGTTCGCGAACTCGCCGAGCAGCAGCGATCCGTCGTGGAGGTTGCGCAGACGCAGCGTGATCGGAGCCGCCATGGTGACGTGCAGTATACGGTGCGCGCGCTTGCCCGCGCCGACGCCCGCGCGGTACGCTGCGGATCGCCATGGGCAGCGACGACGACGACGAGGGCACGCGGTCGGATCGCGCGGCGATCCTGGCACGACGACAGCGGTTCATCGCGATGGCGCTGGGCGGGCTCGCGGCCGGGGCCTGCGGCACCGGCGGTCCGGTCGCGTGCCTGAGCATGGCCGCGACCGACACCGCCACGGGCTCCACCACCGGCACGCCGATCCCGTGCCTGGGCATGCCCGATCCCACGACTTCGGCGACCGGTCCGGGCACCAGCGACGGCTCGAGCAGCAGCGGCATGCCGATGCCGTGCCTCGACGTCTCGCCCACGACCGACACGTCGGCGGGCAGCAGCGGCAGCTCGGGCGCGGACTCGGGCAGCGGCACCTCGGCGGGCACCGGCGGCACCGCGGGCAGCTCGGGCGGCAGCTCGGGCACCGGCGCGTGAGCCCGCGGCAGCCGTGTGCGGCCGCGCGCGCGGGTTGACGCACGCCGGCCGGGCGCGCAC
>JAIBBS010000248.1 GCA_019694555.1 Nannocystaceae bacterium | reverse complement strand
TACCAAGCGCGGCGCCCTGGTTGCGTGTCCACACGCGGATCGCAGGCGGCATGGCGGAGCCGATCGCCGCGCGCAGCCGCGCGTCGTCGCGCTTCGTTCGCCGGCCGTGATCGAAGGGCCCCGCTCGCTCGAGCCCGCTCACGGGAAGCACTGCAGCCAGATCTCCAGCCGCACTGCGTCGTCGTCGGTCACGCCGCCGGCCGGCGGCATCGGCATCACGCCCTCGGGCGGGTCGCGTCGCGCGAGGATCTTCTCCGCGTACGCGGCGGCCTGCTCGCGCGAGTCGAACACCGCCTCGGCCGGCGCGCCCTTGCGATCCGCCACCAGCGCGCCGTGGCAGCCGTTGCAGTAGGTCGACAGGAAGCCGGCGCCGAAGGTGTCGTAGGTGATGACCGGCACCTCGTCGCACACGATCGCGCCGCCGCTGCTGCCACCGTCGCCGCTGTCGCTGCTGCCCGACTCCGAGCCGGCACCGCTGCTGCCCTCGTCGCCTGCGCTCGACGACCCGTCGTCCGCGGCGGTGCTGCCGTCGTCACCGCCGTCGTCGCCGCTCGCGTCGTCCTTGCACGCGCCCGCGAGCAGGCACGCGAACAACCACAGTCGTGGGCTGCACCGCTTCACGCGAGCACCCCCGGCACGGGATCCACGATCCGCAGATACTCGGCAGGATCGACGTCGCCCAACGTCAGCAGCGTGGCACCGACGGCCTCGGCCGGGATGCCCGGCTGCGACGGATCCGGATCGCCGCCGGCATCGACGCCGATGCCCGCATACAGATCCGAGTACCCGCCGAAGCTGCGATCGCCGTGGATGCCCGGACCCATGAGCAACATCGACGTGTACGGCCAATGGTCGCGACCGCCGGTGGAGTTGTACGCCGGCGTGCGGCCCATCTCCGAGGTCACGACCACCACGGTGCTCTCGCGCAGCGGCTTGCCGTCGGGACCCAGGGTGTTGGCCAGCTCCGCGAGCACGGCCGCGATGTCGCCGAAGAAGCCCTCGAACAACCCGCCCTGCAGGCTGTTGTCCTGGTGCGTGTCCCAGTTGAAGCCGGTGCCGACGCTGGCGCAGCGGCACAACCCCGCCGACAACGCCGCGATGGCCGTGCGCGCGCGGCCGACGAACGAATCGCTCGACGCCAGCTGCAGCTGGTAGCGGCTGTCGACCAGCGCGCGCGCACGCGAGAGCGCCTCGCGGTAGTCCGCGGCGTGGCCCGGCCCCGGCAGCTCGAGCTGCAGCGCCTCGGCGCGATCGACCAGGTAGCGATCGACGATGCGCTCGGGTGCGCTGTCGGGCAAGCGCAGCGGCGTGTCGTTGTCGATGAGCAGCGTGCCGTCGATGGTCTGCTGCAGCCGGCCCTGTGCGTTGCTCACGAACACGCTGTAGGGCCCCGGCAGCGAGGGTCCGTTCATGACCAGGTGCGGCAGCGAGACCTCGTCGCGCGCCTCGTAGCCGAGGATGGTCGCGAAGTCGGGCCGATCCTCGGAGGTCGCGCCGGTCAGCGCCACGATCGCGCAGGTCTCGTGGTTGACGCTGCGCACCGACACGCCGTTGAGCAGCGCGATCTCACCGTGGTACTGCTCGAAGAACGTCCGCGTGACCGGGCGCTGCGGCGAGTCGACCAGCGACAACCCACCGATGGTCCACGGCTCCGTGCCGGCCTCCATGTCGATGTCGGGCGCGTCGAACAGCGGCGCGAACACGGTCAGCGGATCCCAGCCGCCCTCGGCGTGCAGGAACAGGAAGCGCTTGCCGCCGCCACCGGCGTGCGCGCGCGTGAAGGACGAGGAACCGAACAGCGCCGCGGTGGCCGCGGCCGAGCCCAGGAAGGTGCGTCGAGTGAACATCGTCGTGTCGTCCTTGCTGGTTCAGTAGAGGAGGTGGTCCGGGTCGGCGAGCACCGCGGTGACCACCGCGATCCAACCCTCGCGCGCGCTGCTGATCGAGGCGACCTCCTGCCACAGCGTGATCAGGGCGCCGACCTCGGGCGCGGACTCGTCGAAGCTCACCGAGCGCGCGTGCTCGATCAGCGCGACGATGGTTGCGGCGCTGGGCTCGGCATCGAGATCGGCGGCCGCGAGCACCGGCGCGAGGCGACCGTCGTTGGGCTCGCCGGCCGCGAGCGACTCGACCAGGGCGATCGCGCCGGCCTCCGCCAGCCGTCGCTGCACCAACACCGCGCCGGTCGAGACCGACTGCGCGTTGCCGCGATCGGATCCGCCAGCGAGCCGTCGCAACGCGGCGTCGAGCGCCAGCGCCTCGCGGCCGTCGTAGCGCACCGCATAGCCGGTCAGCGCCTCGAGCGATCGACCCAGCACCTCGACCGGCGCGACCTTGCGGCGCACCGGTTCGGGCGTGCCGCCGAACTGCGGCTCCCAGCTGCGACCGCGGTAGCTCGGATCGGCGACGATCGATCGCACCAGCGCCTTGAGCGACAGCTCGCTGGCCAGGAACGCCTCGCGGTGCTCGGCCAGCGCGCCCTCGTCCTCGAGCACGGCGTCGCGACCCAGCAGCCCCTCGTACACGCGTCGCACGGTGCACGAGATGAAGCGCTCGTCCTGCGCGATCATCTGCCCGAGATCCTCGAGCCGATCGCCGGGCACGCCGAAGAAGCCCGGCGCCGTGTCGGTGTAGATCTGCCAGTCGCGCTCGCCCGCGGGGTTGTACGCGGGCACCGGCGTCTGGTTGGGCGCCATGAAGCCCCACAGGAAGCTGGCGAAGGGATCGAGCGTGGAGTGGCAAGCCTGACACGCGCCGTTGCTGTGGATCGCGTCGCGGATCGACTCCGAGTCGGTGAGATCGAGGTTGGTCGGGAAGTCGATCGGCCGGTCGAGGTACGACTGGCACAGCAGCGCCTGCGACAGCGCGTTGGTGCGGCCGCGGTTGGCGTTGTCGACCGTCGAGGTGTGGCGCCAGTAGACCGCGTTGAGCGAGAGCACACCGGCGGCCGGGCGGCCGTCGGTGTAGCGCGCCCGCGTCGTGCCAGGCGGCAGCCAGCGGCCGTCGTCGGCGATGGCCTCGAGCGGCCACGGGCCCACGAGCAGCGGATCGACGACGGTCTCGTCGCCGGTGAGGATCTCGGTGAACGGTCGATCGTTCATCACCACCGTCGCCACGAGGTTGAGCACCTCGTCGGCGATGGCCGCGTTCGACGCGGAGGTCGGCGCGCCCTGGTCGTAGTCACCGCCCGGCGGGGGATAGTCGTCGATGCGCGTGCGCCAGGCGCCCGCGAACAGATCGCGCACGCGCTCGCCGAACGCGGGATCGTCGGTGAAGGTCGCGATCATGTCGTCGAGCGACTCCGGATCGGCCTCGAGCGCGGCGAGCTCGTCGACGGTGGGTCGGATCCCGCGCAGATCGAGGCTCGCGCGCGTGAGCACCTGCGCGGGCGTCAGCGGCGTGTCGGCCGGCGGCGGATCCTCGCCCTCGCTGGTGCTGCCGCCGCCGTCGCTGCCTCCGCCGGTGCTGCCGTCGTCGGCGCCAGCGCTGGTGGCGGCGCCATCGTCCCCCTTGTTCGCGTCGTCGTCGCGACACGCGGTCGCGAGCACGATGAGGCCCGCGAACAGGGTCTGGGTCGTCGTGCGGATCACCACGGCATCGCCTCCCAGTCGAGCAACGCCGTCAGCGCCTCGGGCGCGATGCAGGCGGTCTCGTCGCTGACCTCACCCCCGGCGACGTGCGTGCCGCAGCCGTCGCACTCGCCGCTCCAGTCGTACTCGCCGTCGACGAAGGTCGCGGCGTCGAACACGAGATCGTGCCAGTAGCCCTCGCTGTCGCGCACCGCGAACTCGCCGGCGGGCTCGACCGCGCAGGGGTAGCTCGCCACGTTCGCGTCGGCGAACGACACCGCGACCGCGCTGCCCAGCGCGTCGCCGGTGACCGAACCGCTGCCGTACAGCGCCTGGTAGTCGGGCTGCGAGTAGAGATAGACGTAGCCCTGCGGGCGCAGGCTCCCGCTCAGCACCGCGTTGGTCCCGGCGGTGTCGGGGTCGGCGCTGACGTCACCGATGAACGAGAACGCGCCGTCGATCGCGTCGGTGAGCGTGCCGCTCTCGAACGCGAGGTAGCCCGACAGCTCGAAGAAGCGACCATCGGCGTTCTCGATCCGCATGGTGCTGCCCTCGGACGACAGCTCGAACGCGTCGACAGTGCGCTCGCCATCGACCAGATCGGTGGTGACCTGCAGGCGACCCGAGCCGCTGAACGAGACCCCCGCCGCGGTGGTGCAGCCGCCGGTGGCCCACAGCATCACGTCGACGAACTCGCCGTCGACGAACTGCTGCGTCTCGGGGCAGCCGGGCTCGAACGCCTCGGGCGGTGCGAACGCGATGTACGCCGCGACGATCTCCGATGGACGGCTGAACAGAAACGCATGGAGCCCCTCGCCCAGGGCTGCGGTGGCCTCGTCCCCGGTCAGCGTCGGCATCGCGCCCGGTCCGGTCGACGAGTCGGAGTACGGCGAGGGCAGATCGCCGCTGCTCGAGGCGCCCTCGCTGCCCTCGCTGCTGCCGCCGCTGCTCCCGCCCGAGCCGGCCTCGCTGCCGGCGCTGGTGTCGACGGCGCCCGAGCCTTCGCTGCTCGAGCCCGCGCCACCGGGCGAGGTGTCCTCGTGGCACGCGAGCATGGGCGCGAACGCCCACAGGGCGAGGGTGAACCGGCGAGCACGAGACATGAGCAGGCTCCTTGCCGCCCAGGGACTGCCCCGGCCGGCGGGGGTAGACACAACCAGCTGTGCAGTGTCGCACGAGTGCGAACGCGGTGGCGTTGGCGCGGCTTTTTGCCTGCGATAGGCTGGCGGGACGAGTGGCATGTGCACGCGTGCGCCCAGCCTCGCTTCGCGTTCGAGCAGCGTTGCCACGCTGCTGCTCGCGCTCGCGGCGTGCCGACTCGTGCCCAATCCCGCGTACGACGGCGCTGCAGCCTCGAGCGACGATGGCGCACCGACGAGCTCCGGCAACGGCAGCACCGTGACGGGGATCACCGAGAGCTCGGGTAGCTCCGGCACCGACACGTCGTCGAGCTCTTCGAACGGGGGCGCATCGAGCGGGTCGACCGGGGACCCGGTGGCGCAGTGCTACGACGGCGTCGTGGTCCCCGGCGAGCTCTGCTACGAGTACCGCCCGATCACCGCGGGCTTCGGCGAGGACGCGATCGCGATCGCCACTGCCGACTTCGATGGCGACGGTGCGCAGGACATGCTGTCGGGCAACTACGCGAAGTTCGAGATCGCGTACGGCGACGGCAACGGCGGCCTGCGGTTCCTGCTGACGCTGGTGCCTTCGGCCATGGGCATCTCCGCCATCACCGACGTCGCCGCGATCGACCTCGACGACGACGGCGTGCCCGACATCGTCGCGGCCTCGCCCGACGCCGACACGATCGACGTCGTGCTCGCCGACGGCGAGGGTGGGTTCGATCCACCGGTGCCGTACACCGTGTCCGGACGCCCGCATCGCATGGCGGTCGGCGACGTCGACGACGACGGCGCGATCGATCTCGCGGTGCTGTGCGACGTCAGCGGCGAGCTGACGATGCTGTGGGGCACCGGCGACGGCGGCTTCGAGCTCGGCACACCGGTGCCCGCGGGCACCGAGCCCGGCGACGTCTCGATCGGTGACATCGACGACGACGATCTGCCCGACCTCGCGATCGCGGCCCAGGACGCGCTCATCCCCTTCGTCAACGTCGGCAACCGCGAGCTCGTCGCGCTCGATGCCTTCGAGCTGGCGACGCCGATCACGGTGATGATGTCCGACCTCGACGACGACGGCTACACCGACATGTTCCTGTCGACCATCGCGCAGGAGAACTTCGTGCTGTTCGGCGTCGCCGGCGGTGGCTTCGTCGAGGAAGCCACGTGGTGGAACTGGACCGGTCGCATCGCGTTCGCGGCCGCGCCGGGTGACTTCAACTCCGACGGCATCACCGACGTCGCGTGGGGCGAGGGCTACCTCGGCAACGGCGGCATGACGTTCATGTTCGGACTGGGCGACCGCAGCTTCGAGGCGATGCTCAACCCGCTGTACACGTTCCCGCAGGATCTCGCGGTCGCGGACTTCAACGGCGACGGCGTGCCCGACGTCGCGTTGGCCAACGCCGGCTCCGTGCTGGCGATGGGCCTGATGGTGTCGGTGCCCTGACCATGGCGACGCCGCATCGCCACACGCTCGCGATCACGCTGGCCACCGCGGTGGCGCTGGCCAGCGCGCCGCTGTCGGCCGCACCGGCGCGACCGCGGCCGCGGGTCGCGGTGCTGCCGACCGCGGTGACCGGCGAGCTCGAGCAGCACTGGCAGAACAAGCTCGCCGATCGTCTGCTCGCCGGACTCGTGCGCGGCGAGTTCGAGGTCGCCGACGTCGCGGGGCCCGAGGCCGCCGCGTGCGGCGATCTCAGCTGTCGCCGCAACCTCGCGGCCTCGGCCAACGCGCAGTACCTCGTCGCCGCCGGCATCACCGCCGGCGATCGCCAGTACCGCGTGGCGGTGGAGCTGGTCGACGGCAGCACCGGCGGCGTGATCGCGCTGGCAGCCCGCGACTGCGACGTGTGCACGGTCGAAGAGGTCGGTGAGCTGCTCGCCGACGCCACCGGTGAGCTGCGCGCGAAGCTCGACCTGCTGGTTGCGGGCCCGCCGGTGGTCGCGATCGAGACCACGCCCAGCGGCGCGCTGGTCGAGCTCGACGGCACCGCGATCGGCACCGCGCCGATCGAGCGCGAGGTCACCGCCGGTGCCCACGACGCGCGGGTGTCGAAGCCGGGTTTCGTGCCCCAGCAGCTCACGCTGCGCGCGTTGCCGGGTCATCGCGAACTGCTGGCGCTGCAGCTGCAACCACTGCCGCGCAGCACCGCCGCGGTCGATCGCCGCCGCGAGCTGCGACCGTGGGGTTGGACCGCGCTCGCGCTGGGCGTCGCTGCGGTCGCGGCCGGTGCCGCACTGCTTGCGGTCGACGGCCGACCCGATCGCCGCAGCTGTCGCGGCGACGGTGTCGATGCCCAGGGCGACTGCCGCTACCTCTACGCCTCGGTGCCCGGCGGCGCGACGCTCACGGTGCTCGGCAGCGGCGCGCTGGTGAGCGGCATCGTGATGCTCGCGGTGGATGCCCGCCGCCACGCGCAACGACGTCGTGCACAGCGTCGCGCCGCGGTCGCGCGCGGAGACTGACGCATGGACGCCTGCCCCGACACCGACGCGATCCTCGCGTTCGCCGAGGGCCAGACCGACGCGGCCGCGCGCGAGCGCGTCGCGGCACACGTCGACGACTGCGCCGACTGTGCCGCACTCGTGCGCGAGGCCCTCGCCGCGCGCGAGACCTCGCCCGGCGAGCCCGTGCACGAGTCGCCGGTGGACGGGCTGCACCTGGTCCGCGGCATGTCGCTGGGACGCTACATCGTGCTCGATTCGGTCGGCCGCGGCGGCCTGGGCGAGGTCTATGCCGCCTACGATCCCGAGCTCGATCGCCGCGTCGCGATCAAGCTGCTCATGCGCGGCCGTGGCAACGGTGAGGGCTTCGAGCGCCGCCTGGTCCGCGAGGGCCGCGCGCTCGCGAAGGTGACGCATCCCAACGTCGTCGCGGTCTACGACGTCGGCACGCTGGGCGAGCGCGTCTTCATCGCGATGGAGCTGGTCCACGGCGTGACGCTGGGTGCCTGGCTCGCGGCTGCGCCGCGCACGTGGCAGCAGGTCCGCGACGTCATGCTCGGCGCCGCGGCGGGTCTGCACGCCGCGCATCAGTGCGGGCTGGTCCACCGCGACTTCAAGCCCAGCAACGTCATCGTCGAGCGCGACGTGCGGGCCAAGGTGCTCGACTTCGGGCTCGCCCGCGCCGCGCTCGAGCCCAGCGGTGATGCGCGCGCGCTCGTGGGCGATGCTTCGCCGACGTCCACGGTGACCGAACAACCGCTGACGCAGACCGGCGCCGTGCTCGGCACGCCCGCATACATGGCGCCCGAGCAGATGGTCGCGGCCGCCGTCGATGCCCGTGCGGATCAGTTCGCGTTCTGCGTCGCCTGCTACGAAGCGCTGCTGGGCTGCCGGCCCTTCGCCGGCCGCACGCTGGCCGAGCTGCACGCCGCGATCACGCGCGGCGTGCCGGCCGAGCCCAGCGTCGAGCGACGCGTGCCCGCGTGGCTGCGACGCGCGATCGTGCAGGGGCTCGCGCTCGATCCGGCGCAGCGACACCCGTCGATGGCGGCGCTGGCCCAGGCGATGACCGCCGATCCCCGCGCGCGGCGGCGACCCTGGCTCGCGCTCGCGGCTGCCGCGATCGTCGTGGCCGGCGGCGCGACGTGGGCCGCGCGCGGCCCGGTCGAGGCGGCCGCGACCGCCGACGACGACACCGTCACCGCGCTGACCCACGACGCGCGCGCGGCCGCGGCCAAGAGCTACTTCGTGTATCCGCCGCCCGACGATCCCGAGTACCGCACCGCGAACCGCGTGCTGCTGCAGCTCGAGGCCATGACCGATACCGCAGCCGCGGCGCAGGCGCTCGCGTTGCGCCGCGAGTTCGCCGAGACGCTGGTGCGCCTGGGCGATCACTTCTGGGATCGCGAGGGCGGCACACCGTTCGCGCTGGACTACTACGCGCAGGCGCTGGTGTTCGACCCCGAGGCCACGCAGGCGCGCGAGCGCGCGATGATGACGCCCGGCGAGCTCGCGAGCCTGCGCCGCAAGGCCGACGATCTCTCGTTCACGCCCGCGGAGCTGGCCGCAGCCGAGCCGCTCGCGGTGTTGGCCGCACCGGACGAACAGGAACGTCGGCGGCGACTCGATGCGCTGTACCAACGCGATCGCGCGCCCTCGCTGAGCACGACCGCGCGACTCGAAGGCGTGCTGGGCGAGGAGGTCACGCAGGTCGTGCGTCGCACCGCGACGCGACCGCGCCGCGCCGCCGAGCCGCGCGTGGCCACGGCGCCCGCAGCCGTGCCGAGCGAGCCCGAGCTGCCGGTACCGATCGCCGCGCCGCCCAAGCCCAGCGCTCCGCGCTACGACACCGCGGCGGAGTACCGCGAGGCCGGCCGCGCGGCGCTGCAGGCCGGACGCTTCGGCGAGGCCGAGACGCTGCTGGGCCGCGCGCTGCAGCTCGATCGCAAGGACGCCGAGGCCGCGCACGCGCTGGCCGAGCTGCACTTCGAACGCGGCGCTCTCGATCGCGCGATCGAGTTCGCCCGCCGCGCGGTCGCGGCACGGCCCAAGGTCGCGCGCCATCACCTGTTGCTCGGCGACTGCCTCCGCAAGGCCGGCCGCGTCGACGAGGCGCGCGCGCAGTACGAGTCCGCGCGGGCCCTGGGCAATGCCACCGCAGAGGCACGCCTGGCCAAGCTCGAGACCGCGGGGGATCCATGAGCACGACCATCGTCGAGCGCCTGCTCGCAGTGTTGCCGGCGCCGGTGCGCGACGCTGTCACCACCGCGCTCGCGCAGCCGCAGGTGCAGCGCGACGTGACGGCGTGGTTCGCCGATGCCGCGCGTGCCTGGCCCACCGTCGCGATCGCGGACGAGATCTTCGCCGCGTGGATCGCCGAGCGCATCGCCGACGCCGACGCGCCGGTCGCCGCGCTGCTGCGTCTGCGCGGGCCCGACTCGTGGCTCGCGTGCGCGTGCGCCGAGGGCGACGCCGACGCGATCGCAGCGCTCGAGACCAGCTTCGCCGATCCGGTCGAGCAGGCGCTCGTGCGACTCGAGGCCGACCCGGTGCAGCGCGACGAGCTGCGTCAGATCGTCCGCCAGCACGTGCTGGTCGGCGACGGCGTCGGTGCGATCGCGCGCTACGGCGGCCAGGGTCCGCTGGGCGCGTGGCTGCGCGTGACCGCCTCGCGTGCTGCGCTCAACGCCCAGCGCAGCCGCAAGCAGCACGCACCGATCCCCGACGACGACCTCGCGGCGCTGCCCCGACACCTGCGCGACCCCGAGCTCGACTTCCTCGAGCAGACCTACCGCGAGGCCTTCCGCGACGCCTTCGCCGCCGCGATCGCGACGCTGCAACCACGCGAGCGCACGCTGCTGCGCCAGGCCATCCTGCACGGTGTCACGGTGCGCGAGCTCGCGCGGATGTACGGCGTGCACCATGCCACCGCCGCGCGCTGGGTCGGTCAGGCGCGCGACGCGGTCGCGGCCGCGGTGCAACGCGAGCTGCAGACGCGGCTGCGCCTCGACGCCAGCGAGTTGGTGAGCGTGCTCGCGCTGATCCGCAGCCGCATCGAGCTGAGCATCGACCGCGTGCTCGCGCCGCCGGGCGAGTAGACGCAAGCTCTTCGCTTCTCGCCGCCGCGCGCCCGCGCTACGCCCACACCGTGGACGCGCCTGCCGATCCGCCCGCGCCCGGCCGCATCGACGTGCTGGGTCTGTGGCGCTGGACCGTGCCGGTGCACGCAGTGCTGCCGGTGGTGATCTGGGGCCTGAGCCGCGCCGAGCTGGTGGGCCTGCTGCAGATCGGCTTCTTCGTGATCCACTTCGGCTTCCCGATCGTGCTCGCGGTGACCTATCCGCTGTGGGAAGGCCAGGGCGTGGAG
>JAIBBS010000049.1 GCA_019694555.1 Nannocystaceae bacterium | reverse complement strand
ATACGCGCTACGATGATCCCGCAAGGATGCATCGGCACGTTGCAGCCGTTCTCGTCGTGGCCGCGTCCGCGTGCGCGCCCACGTTCGCGCCGCCGCTGCGCAGTGGCACGATGGGCGCACCCGGTCGCGTGCAGGCAGGTGACGTCGACCTCGGCGGCGCGGCGGTCGGCACGGTCGCCAGCGCACCGCGGTACGGCGGCCCTGCGCTCGCGATCGGGATCACCGATGGCGTGGCGATCGAGGCCGGCGGCGACTTCGCGGCCAGCGGCTGGGCGATGGGCTTCGGCGGCGCGCGGTTGACCGGTCGGGTGCCGTTGCGCAAGCAGTTCCGGCTCGTCGGTGACACCGAGTTCGGTGCGGGCGCGGGCGTCGGCGGCTCGCGCTGTCGTGGCGCCTGGTCCTGCGTCGGCGACGGTCGGCGGTGGTACGAGCGCGCCGCCGGCGGCGGCTATCTCGGCGTCGGCGGTGCGCTGCGCTGGCGCATCCCCACGATCTACACGCGACTGCGCGTGCAGGCCACGACCGCGACGAGCATCCCGAGCACGATCTGGACCACATGGAACAGCGGCGTCGAGCTGCGATTCGCGCGGCGCGTCTCGCTGTGGGCCGCGGTCGGGCTCGCCGACTACTGGAATCGCCGCGACAGCCGGTGGGGCTTCATCTACGAGCTCGGACTCGCGGTGCGGCTGTCGCGTCGAGGTTCGCTGCGGTGATCACAGCAGCTTCGCCAACGCGACCGCGCGCGCGATCTTCTGCTCGTTGGGCGTGTCGAGGTTCGACACGTTGATCTGCACCTGGCTCGCGCCCTTGACGAAGAACAGCGAGGCGAGGCCAGTCGCAGTCGTCGCGTAGGCGGCCTCGCCCAGCTCCGGCTTGGCCTGGTAGCCCGGCGTGGTCGCGGCGCTCTGCTGCCGCGCGCTGTGGTTCGCCTGCGCCTTGGCCGGCGACACGGTGGTCGCGACGAAGACGTCGACGGTGTGGGTCGGTACGTCCTTGGCGAAATCCAGCGTGCCGACGCCGGCCCAGAACACACACCGAGAGTCCCAGACGTACCCGCTCATCCGCGGCGCCAGCGTTTCGTGCACCTCGAACTTCAGACCGTCGAACACCTTGGCCAACGTCTCGGGCGACACCAACGCGCACGCATCGACGGGCGTCGTCGCCTGCAGCTGCGCCAGCTCGGGGTCGACGCTCGGTGGCGCCGTGGCAGCAGCCGGTGCCGCGCCGGACGCCGGGGCCTTGTCGGTCACCGCGGCCTTGTCCGCGGCCGGCGTGGGCGCGCGATCGCAGGCCGCCGAGATCGAGACGATCACGCCCGTGAGACGGGCAACGCGTGCGAGTCCGAAGGTCGGTTGCATCGTGTCCGCAGGCATTAGGCCACTCGCACCGCGATTGCAACGTGCGTGTTGCGCGACGCCAACGCGCGGCCTGCGATCGACGCCCGCACCGCGGGCTCAGCCGCGGCTGCCTCGCAGCACCAGCGCACCGGCGCCGCCCAGCGTCACCCGCTCGCCGGCCGCCAGCGTGTGCTGTCCCAGCAGCGCGCCGTCGAGCGCCGCGCGGACCTCGAACGACTGCGCCGCGCGGGCCTGCACGTCGACATGGTCGAGCACGCCCAACAGCACCACCACGAAGGCGTCGCCGGACTCGGCGCCCAGCGCCGCGACCACGCCGCTGCTGGCGCCGGATTGCTGCGGCCACGTCGCGTCGGGGACGTCGCCGGCGTCGCCGGTCGCGAACACCACCAGCGGCGAGCCCGGATCCGCGAGCGGCCGCCGCGACCACGCCGCGAGATCGTGCGGCAGCTCGTCGTCGAAGTGCGCGAGCCCGTCGAAGCCCGCGGTGTTCCACAGGTCGTCGTCGCCGCGCACGCCGGCGTGGGTGTGCAGCACGTAGTGCGGCAGGCCCGAGACCCAGGTCGCGACGGCGGCAGCGGCGAGGCGCTCGGGGTCGTCTTCGCTGGCGACGCTCGCACCCGGCCCGATGGGCTCGTTGTTGGTCGCGACCGTGCCCAGCCCGCACTCGGCGTAGGTCCACGGCTGCCACACCGGGCGCCAGGATCCGTCGATCTGGCCGATGTCGCGATCGAAGTGGATGGTCGCGAGATCCGAGATCGGCGGGTCGTACACCGCCGCGATCGCGCCGCAGTCCACGCTCGAGTACGGCGCGGACGCGGCCACCAGGATGTCGGTGCGATCGCGCATCGACGCGGTCAGCTCGCGCAGCTGCGCCAGGCCATCGTCGCCACCGAAGCCGTTCTGCCACGCCTCGTTGGCGAGCTCGAAGTGGAGGATCTGCTGCTCGCGTCCGCTCGACATCGCCAGGAACGTGTCGACGAGCGCCTGGCGCTCGCCCAGCGTGGGCACGGTGATCTGCCCGTCGCCGATCAGGGTCCACTCCACGCGCAGGCCGTAGCCGTTCCACGCCAGGTCGGTCACGCCGGCGATCACGTCGGCGTAGTCGGGCCCGTGCGGATCGATCTCGCGGCCGTCCCAGTAGTCGGGCGCCGCCGGATCACCGACGGTGCCCAGCGCACGGATGCCGTGGAAGCCCTTCGCTGCCAGCCACGCGAGGTTCTCCTCGAGCCGCGGGCGATCGTTTTCGTATGCCCACGCCGCCCACATCAACGTCGCGCTGCGGGCGAGAAACGGCCCGCCGTCGTCGACGAAGGCGCCGCCCTCGAGACGGACTCGACCGCCGCGCGCAGGCGGCGGGTCGTCGGGATCGCCGGTGCTGCTGCTGCCGACGCCGGTGGTGTCGCTCGACGCATGCGACGTGCTGCCGCCGTCGCTCGACGCGCCCGAGCCGCCCTCGTCGCTGGCCAGCGTGGTGGTGGTGGCCGCGGCCGCGTCCTCGCCGTCGCCGCAGCCTGCGATCGCCAGCAGTGCGATCGTGGCGAGGGTGCTGTGTCGTTGTCGCGCCATGGTCCGCGTCGGGGATCCCATCGAGCGCGCGGTTCGGTTCCCGGGAACCGGATGCCGCCTTCGATTGGATCCCCTCCGCGATGATGGAACACTTCGATCCCACCTGCGACGCTCCGATCCTGCGCGCGATCGCGATCTCCGCGGCGTGCCTGATCGGCGCGTGCAACTCTGGCGAGGCCGATCGCATGGACTTCGGCGCGCAGGGCCCGACGCTGCAGCCCTGCACGCCGGGCGTGCAGCAGGCCTGCCCGTGCCCGGGGGGCCAGCCCGACGGCGTGCAGGTCTGCGCGGATACGGGCGATCGCTTCGGCGCGTGCATGGGCTGCGATCTCGGCGACGACGACGACGGCGACGCCGCGGGCTCGTCGTCCGCCGACGACGACGGCGGCAGCAGCGTGAGCACGACGGGTCTCGACGACGGCGGCGACGGGGCCGCGGATGCCTCGTCTGGCGGCGGCGCCGTGGAACCGATGCCGGGTTGGCCCAGCGGTCCGGCGCAGGCGGTGCCACCGGCCCCGCCGCCGGACGCGTTCGCGGTGGTCGAGCAGACCGCGAACGACTTCCCCGATCTGTTCGCGCAGTCCTGCGTCGACACCGGCGGCAACAACGAGTTCCTCTTCGAGGTGGTGCGACGGCTGCGGCAGCAAGACGATCGCTGGGGCCTCAACTGGAAGCGCGGCGTCGTCGGCGACATGTCCCAGGACGTCGTCGACTACCAGTGGGGCGAGGGCCCCTCGGAAGAGAACACCGACGTGTACATCATCGACATCATCGTCGGGCACTGCGGCGACGATCCCCAGCCGGGCTGGATCGACGTGACCGCCGCGACCCTGGAGGCGGGCACGATCGGCATGTGGACGCTCGCGGGTCAGGATCTCTGACGCGCCTTCTCGCTGCGCGCGCGATCGCGTAGCCTGGGCGCGATGGTCGACGACGAGCGGGCCCTGCTCGCGGCGTGGCAGGACGGCGACCACGAGGCCGGCGGCGAGCTGCTGCGGCGGACCATGCCCGCGGTGCGGCGCTTCTTCGCCAACAAGGTCGACGTGGTCGCGGCCGAGGATCTCGCGCAGCGCACGTTCGAGGCGCTGGTGCGCCTGCGCGACGACGTGCCGCTGCAGGCCGGCGTGCGCGCGTACCTGTTCGGCGTCGCGCGGCTCGAGCTGCTGCGCCACCTCGACGAGTGGCGCCGCCGGGGCGCGCGCTTCGACCCGCTGGTGACCAGCCTGCAGGACTCCGGCATGGGGCCGGTCAGCGCGGTCGCGCAGTCGGAGGCCAGCGCGCGCGTGGCCGCGGCGCTGCGGCAGATCCCGCTCGACTTCCAGCTCACCGCGGAGATGTTCTACTGGCAGGACCTGTCGGTCGCCGAGATCGCGAGCGCGCTCGCGGTGCCCACCGGCACGGTCAAGAGTCGCCTCGCGCGCGCCCGCGGCCTGCTCGCGGGCCTGCTCGCGGTCGGCGACGACGAGACCGAAGCGCTGCTCATCGCAGCGGCGCGCGCGGATCGTTCGTGACCGCGGGCGCGCGTTCGACCGCGGCCGTGAGCTCGGCGAGGCCCTCGAGCTGGGGGTCGTCCGCGCGCGCACGCGCCAGCATCGCCGCGGCCGCGTCGGGGGCCCCGCTGTCGAGCTGGGCCCACGCCAGCGCCAGCTCGAGCGCGGCGCGTACGCTCGGCCGCGCCGCGATCCCTTCGAGCGCAGCGGTGGCGATCGCGACCGCGGCGCGCGGATCACCGGCGCGGCGCAGCGCGTCGACCTGCCCGCTGCGCGCGGTCACGGTGTAGCCATCGGCGCGACCGACCGTGGCCTCGAACATGTCCGCGGCGCGACCGAGCTCGATTGCCGCGCGCGGATGGTCCCCGCGCCGCGCGTGCAACAGCCCCAACCCGCCGAGGATCGCCGCCAGCTCGGTCCCCGCCGCGGTGCCGGCGCGCGTGTGGATCTCGAGCGCGCGCGACAGATACGCCTGCGCGGCCTCGTCGTGGCCCAGCGCGGTCTCACGGTTGCCGAGGTTGGCCAGCAAGCGCGCGACGTTGGGATTGTCGGGGCCCAGGCGCGCCTCGAGGATCGCGAGCGCACGACGCTCGAGCGTGATCGCGGCCTCGCGATCGCCCTTGGCCGCGAGCGCGACCGCGTAGTTCGCCAGCGCCGCGGCGGTCTGGTAGTGCGTCGGCCCGAACGAGGCCTCGGCGATCTCGAGTGCGCGGCGGTGGTGCAGCTCGGCGGTGTCGAGCTCGCCCAGGCGCTGGTACACCGGCCCGAGGTTGCCGTGCGTGGAACCGACCAACGGGTGATCGGCGCCCAGGCGGGCGATCCTCGTCTGCAGCGCGTGCAGGTAGAGATCGCGCGCCGCGGCGTAGTCGCCCACGCGGAAGCACACGATCGCGAGGTTGTGCTCGGCGGTCGCGACCGCGAGCGATGCGGGGCCGGCCGCCGCGGTCCGCAACGCGACCACGCGTTCTCGCGCCGCGCGGGCCGCCGGCAGGTCGCCGCGCGCGGCGGCGAGATCGGCCTGCGCCGCGGCGAGCTCCGCCTCGAGGCGCGTCGAGGCACCCGCGCGACGCTGCGCCGCGGCGCCGTGGCGGAACCATGGCTGTGCCGCGTCGGCATCCTCGCGGCGGCTGGCGTGCAGGAACACCAGCTGGAACGCTGCGCGCGCGGCGATGTCGGCGGCGCCGGCCTCCTCGGCGACCAGCGCGGCGTCCTCGTAGCGCTGCACCGCCTCGTCGAAGCGGCCGAGCCCCTCGAGCACGCTGCCCAGGCGTGCGCTCGACTCGGCGCGCGCGCGCAGGCCCTCGCGCAGGCGTGCGCGTGCGTCGAGGTCCTGCGCCAGCGGCAGCGCCTGCGTGTAGTCGCCGGCGGCGATCCACGCGTCGACGCGGGCGGCAGCGTCGTCGTCGTCGCCGTCCTCGCGCGCGGGCGCGTCCGTCGGCGGCGCGGCGGACTCGGCGATGCAGTGCGATGGATCGGGCAACGCGGCGATCGACGCCACCGCCCCCGGCAATGCGCGTGCGTCGGCGTCGAGCAACACGTCGACGCGCGCGTCGACCTCGCGGCCCAGCCGCCGCGGGCACGCGAGCGCGGCGGCCTGCGCCTGCGCACCCGCGTCCGCGACGCCACGGCACAGCTCGCCGACCACCGCCGACCAGCGCGTGGCGAAACCGTCGAGATCGGCCGCGATGCGCTGCCAGCGAGCGTCGTCGCGACCGTCGTCGAGCGCGATCACGTGTTCGCGCAGCCGTGTGCGATCGTGGCGCTGCCACGGCGGCGCGGCATCGATCGCGGCGCAGGGCTCACGCGGCGGCGCGGCCCACCACACCGTCGCGAGTGCACCGGCGGCGATCGCAAGCCCGGCGAGCCGACGCGCGGGCCGCCGCGGTTGCGTCAGCGCCCGCAGCAGCGCGTGCAGATCGGGCCAACGCGCCTGCGCCTGCGGCTCGAGGCCACGGCTCAGCACCCGCCGCAGCACCGGTGAGAGTCGGCGTCGGCCCGCACGCGGCGGCCCGGCCATGATCGCGTCGAGCAGCGCGGGCGCGCTCGAGCCCGCAAAGGGTGGCTCGCCGTGCAGCGCCTCGTACAGCGCGACGCACCACGCGAACTGATCCGAGCGCGGTGTGGCCGGGCCGCCGCGCAGCTGCTCGGGCGCCATGTAGCGCGGCGTGCCCTCCCCCGCCGTGCCCGCGGCGTCGCTGGGGTCGTCGCGCGTACGCGACCACGCGGTCGCGAGCCCGAAGTCGGCTACGCGCACGCGGCCGTCGGAAGCCACCAGGATGTTGTCGGGCTTGACGTCGCCGTGGACGATGCCCGCGTCGTGGGCCGCCGCGAGACCACGCGCCGCGTCGACGAAGTACGCCACGATCGCTTCGACCGAGGTCGCAGGGTGTTCCGCGAGGTGCCGTCGCAGGTCCGCGCCCGGCACGTACTCGAGCACGAGCACGACCTCGCCGGTGTGCTCGCAGACATCGAACACGTGCAACACGTTGGGATGGGTGAGCCGCGCGAGCGCCTGCGCCTCCTGACGGATCCGCTTGCGCATCGCCTCCGCCTGCACCCGCGTCGGCGGACGCATGACCTTGAGCGCGACGGGCCGCTGCAGCTCGAGATCCTCGGCGCGGTAGACCACGCCCATGCCACCGCCGCCCAGCCGCTGCACGATGCGGTAGCGGCCGGCGATGCGCGTGCCGGGGCGCTCGCCCGCGGCCAGTCGCCCGGCCAACGCGGCCCACGCCTCGCCTTGCGGCGTCGGATCCCCGGCGGACACGCTCGACGATGGTACTGCGGCGCAGCTGCGCTGGGTCCAGCCGCGTTCGCGCGCATGGATGTCGTTCGCCACCCCGCGCGCGCGACGAATCGACGCCCTCGCGACGTCGCGGCGGTGACGGAGTCCAGCCAGCACGCCGCGCCAGGCTCGGGCACGATGCTTGCTGTCGCGACGGTGGCGGCCGCACGCCGCCGCACACGACCCATGGCCAGCCTCGGACACATCCTCGTCGGTCTCGCCGCCGCCCGCGTCGCGGAGCCGGCAGCACCGTTGCGCGCGCGCCTGTACACCGCGATCGGCCTGGCGACGCTGTCGCTGCTGCCCGATCTCGACGTGATCGCGTTTCGCCTCGGCATCCCCTACGAGGCGCCGCTGGGGCACCGCGGCGCCTCGCACTCGCTGGTCGCGGCGGTGGTGATCGGCATCGTGGTGGCGGCGATGTGGCGCCCGCCCGGACGCAGCCGGCTGCGTACGACGCTGCTGTGCACCGCAGTGGTCGCCAGCCATGGCCTGCTCGACATGTGCACCGACGGCGGCGAGGGCGTCGCGCTGCTGTGGCCCTTCTCGGACGCGCGCATGTTCTTCGGCTGGCAGCCGCTGCCGGTCGCGCCGATCGGACGCGGCATGCTCAGTGCGCGCGGGCTGCACGTGCTGACCACGGAGTTGCTGTGGTTCGCGCCGCTGCTGTTGTTCGGGCTGTGGCCGCCGCGCACGCCAGCGCCCGCGCGCGCGCCGTGACGCCACCTGCAGCCCGAGGCTTCGTGCACGACGCACGCACGTCGATGCCCGCCTCGCGGCGGTGCAGACCGCGTGACGGCGGCGACGATTCAGCCCGGGCGCAGCTCGACCGGGTAGACGACCTCGACGCTGCCGCCGCGCTCGGGCTTCGGATACTTCCAGCGGCGCGAAGCCTTGACCATGCACGCCGCCACGGTCGTGCCCGACTTGCCCGCGAGCGTGGACGCGGACTGCGACGCCTCCGAGACCGAGCCGTCCGCGGCGATGGTGAACGCCAGCGTGACCTCGCCGGCCAGCGCCGTGTCGCGCACGAGGCCTTGGTTGTAGCAGAAGCGCAGCTCGTTGATGTGCGCACGCAGGATGCGGCGCACGATGTCGCGATCGAGGCCCTTGCCGACCGTGACCGCGCCTTGCTTCACCTGCGGCACACCGCCGACGCTCTCGCGTGGCGCGACGCGGTCTCGCAGGCCCACGTCGAAGACGTCGCCGGGCTCGACGTCTTCGACCGCGAAGTGGCTCGCGTCCGCGCCCGCGAGCAGCGCGAGCACCATGCGCTCGCGCTCGGCCCGACTCGCGTCGCTGGCCGCGGGTGCCGGTCCGCGCGGCAGCGACGGCGTGGGCGCGGCCGCGGGTGTCGGCGCTTGCGGCGGGGCCGGGGCCACGGCCGCCGGCTCGGCCTTGCCCACCGGCGTCGGCGCGGCCTCGGCGGGTGCGGGCGACGCAGGCGTCGGCGTGGCTTCGCACGCGAGCACGAGGCCGACGATCGCGAGGCACCTCATGGGGCCTCCAGCAGCGCGGGATCGAGGATCGCGAGCATGGTGCCGAGCGCAGCGCGGTCGTCGGCCGAGAGCTCGGTCTGCTGTGCGGGCGCGAACAGGATGTCGCCGATGCCGGCGCGCGATCGTTTCTGATCCTGGAACGTCTGCACCACCAGCTCGCCCTCGGGCAGCAGGCCCTCGAGCGCAGCCAGCCCCTCCAGCGTGGTGCGTGCGTCGCGGTGGCTCGCGCCCTCGCGCAGCGGTCGGATCCACGTGCGCTCGTCGTCCCGCTCGCGCACGGCGAGCGGCACGACCTTCGCGCTCGACACGACCCACAGATCGAGCAGTCGCTCGTCGGCGACGATCCCCGGCGGCGTCGCGGGCTCGAGGTAAGGATAGTACGGCACCGGCGTGTCGAACGAGATCCGCATGGTCTCGGCCGCGAGCGTGCCCTCGCCCTTGGCGTGCTGGGGCGGGTCGTAGCGCATCGCGACGTAGAAGAACTTCATCGCCACGTAGTGGGCGAGCCACGCATCGCCCGGCGGCGTGGTCGAGAGCCCGTGTTGCTCGAGCCAGCCCGAGAGCGCGGCGCTGTCGTCCGCCGCGAGCACGAACGCGGTGAAGCTGCCGACCTTCTTCTCTTCGAGCACGGTGACACCGCGTCCACCGAAGCCCACACCGCTGCCGGTGCCGTAGCCCATGCCGACGATGCCGAGCCCCCGCGCGATCGACTCGAACGGGAAGTCGATGCGAAAGTCCTTGAGCAACGACGGGTGCACCTTGTCGACCTCGGGTCGCGTCGGCGTCGGCACGACGAATCCGAACGGCTCCTGGGCCCGGCGAAACGCGACCTCGCGGATGAAGTGCTCGCGGTTCTTCGCCGCATCATGGACGATGACGACCTGCTCGTACGCCAGCGACGGCCTGCGCTCGGCCGTCAGTCGCTTGGTGAAGAAGCCGCCGCATGCCTGTACGCGTGCGGGGTCGATCGTGACCGCGAGTGCGCCGAGGCCGGACGCGGCGACCAGCCCGCAGAGCAACGCGACGCGGAGCTGTGACATGGCACGTACGGTAGCAGCTCGTGGCCGCATCCTGTGGCCCCGCCCGGCCGACGCCGCCATGGGTCGTCGCCCGCGTCTTGCGCCACGCGTGGCGCCATGCTCGGACGATCACCGACCACGAATGCTCGCGGCCCGACCCTGGGATCGGCGCGCAGCGGATGCTCCACGTCGCTCACGGCACACGGCACACCCCCACCGGCGCGCCGGCGCAGCCCTCGGGCGGTTGCCCCTGCTCCGACCACGCAACGCACGCGGAGCCGGGGACGCTGCTGCAGTCCGGAGCATCGAGGTTGCACAGCGGCGCGCAGCAACCGCTCGCGCCGACGCAGCCCGCGACGAGCGTCGCGTCGACGCACGCGTTGCCCTGATCGCACACGTTGGCGAACTCGCACGGATCACCGGGCGAGCCGCCGCGCACGCCGGCGTCCGGCCGGCAGCGGAACGAACCGTCGAGGAAGACGCAAAGCTCGCCGGGTTCGCAGTCGGCTGCCAGTGGGTCACACACGGGCAGACACAGCATCAGCGTTCCCTCGCCATTGATCGAACACCGGGCGCACGGGTCGACACAGGACGGCATGGCCTCGTTGCCCTGGCAGAGTGCAACGCACTCGCCGATGTTCGTGGCACCGTCGACGTCCCAGCACATCGCGCCTCGCTCACAATCATCGACGCCGCTGTTCGCGGCGCCGACGACGGTGCACGATTCGCCCGGCGCGTTCGGATCGTCGGCGATCGGGCTGCAGCGGGTATCGTTCCACCCTCCCCCTCCGTCGTTGCCCCACGGCATGCACTTTTGGCCGATCGGGCAATCCTGCGCCCACAGATCGCAGTCCCGCGGCGACGCGACATCCAACACGGGCGTCGTCGTGCCGTCGGCGCTCGCGCTCGTGTCCGACGAGCCACCCGACGCGCTGTCTGCGGTCGTGGTCGAGCCTCCCGACGCGGCGCTCGTGACTGTCACCGTCGTCTCCGCCGCGGTGGCGGAGGTGCCGGGTGCAGCGTCCGAACCGCCTGTGTCGCCCGCATCGCGGACCGGCCCGCAGGCGAACAGCAGCACCACGCAGACGCAACCGGCGCGCCCCATGCTCGAAGTCTAGCAGGCCGCGGTGAAACCCGGCGGCGCGAGAACGACGTCATCGGCCCCCAGGGCAAGGCGCGAGGACGAAGGAACACCGCGCGTCGTTCGAGCTCCGAGCAATGCCGCCATGGGGACCGAGGGCGTTGTTCTCGTGTTGCCGCGGGCTGCGAGCAACCGCCGCATCGCAGCGGACGACTCCGACGTCGAACGGCATGGAAGCGCAGCGCTCCGATGTCACGCCGCTCCCGCGTCGTGCGCGCCCCAGTGACAGCGACGCATGCCCGTGCTAGCATCGCGTCGATGGTTGGCATTGGCATGGAGTTGGAGATTGCACGCCCGGGCTGGGTGCGTACGGCCATTTGGGCATTGTTTCCCCTGATCGGAGCCTGCGGCGACGATGGTGGTGCTGGCGGCACGGGATCGGCGAGCGACACGGGTTCGACGTCGTCGACCGCGAGCAGCAGCACCGACGCATCGACCACGCAAGGCGGCAGCAGCTCCACCAGCGTGGGCTCGGCGGACACGTCGAGCAGCGGTTCGTCGAGCTCGCAGGGCTCGGCCACGGAGTCGACCAGCGACACCGAGGCCGGCGGCTGTTGGGACGACGAGTTCTCGGGCTACTACTCCGAGTCGCCGGATTGGGAGGCATTCGAGTGTCCGTCGCTGCCGATCCCGTGCCCGGAGGCTGCGGTGTCGTTGATCACCGGCGTCGACGACCTGGAACCGGACATGACCCCGGAGGAAATCGCGGCCGCAGACGCTGCTGCCCGCTGCATCCTCGAGGCGCTGCGCGATGGCACCTCCGGCGCCTTCACGGTCTCGTGGTCGGAGGAAAGCGGCCAGAACGCCGCGACCACGCGCTACTTCGTGCTCGACACCGGGGTCGTGGCTTCGTTCTCCGCGGTGCTGGATCTCGGCGCCAGCGCGGTGCAAGCGTTTCGCGCGCCACGCGAGGCGGCGTATTTCGACGGCTGCCTGGCCGAGACCGAGCTGGTGCCGCTGATGCGTTGCATCGCCGTGCTCCCGGAGAGCTACGACGTCGCCGACATTCCGGCGATCGATTCGGTCGCATGCATCGACGGCGCACCGCAGTGCGGGTGAGCCGCGACGCGGCGGCTCACTCCCAACACAGCTCGACGGCGATCGGCTCGCGCAACGCGAAGTCCTCGGCGTCGAGCTCGACCACCGCGAAGCTCTCCACCGGCCAGATCAGGTTGTCGTTGCACGCGGCGAAGTAGCGTGAGTCCTCCACGCGGATCTGCGTGTAGCCGGGGTGGCCGGCCCACATCAGCGCGTTGGACAACGGCACCCCGCGGCCTTGGTCCTCGCAGATGTTCTCGCGACAGCGCGTGCGACGGAAGACCACGCCGTCGCTGCCGGCGTAGTCGGAGAAGCAACCATTGCCCATGCGCACGGCGTCGACGTCCTCGACCAGCCCCAGCGCCAGATCACCGTCGAAGATCACGCCGACGCCCGACGGCGAATTGTTGCCATCGACCAGGCCGCGGCGGATCTCCACGTCGACGGATTGGTAGACGTTGACGTTGTCCTCGGGCCACGAGCTGGCCTGCGGATTGACGACCGAGAAGTCCTCGAGCACCGCACCGTCGGAGTTGTTGAACTGCGCCAGCTGCCCGCGCGGGAACGGCCCGCGGAAGTCGTGTCCCTCCACGAAGCTCATGCGCGCCTGCGGGCACTCGACCAGGTAGATGCCGCTCGAGCCGCGGGTCAGCCGCACGTTGGCGATCGTCAGCCCCGCGGCATCGTAGCAATCGATGTTGACCAGCCCGTCGGAGGGGTTGGGGCCGCTGCGCGGTGCACCGGTGTGATCGATCGCGACGCCGTCGATCACGAGGTCGTCGGCGCCGCTGCCGATCGCGATGCCGGGCCCGCCGGCGTGCTCGATCCACACGTTTCGGATCGTGACGCCGGTGTGCCCCGCGACGACGATGCCGGGCCCGTCGCTCGCGACGATGTGCAGGTTCTCGATGACCTGCTCGTCGGAGTCGACCACGATCGGATCGCTCGGGGTCAACCTGCAGCTGGGCGCACCGCCGCTCTCGCTGCCGCCGCTGCTGCTGCCCTCGCCCGCCGTCGAGCTCGTGGTCACCTCGCTGCCGCTGGTGGCGCTGCTCTCGGCGGCGGCCGTGGTGCCGGTGTCCCCGTCGGCGCCCGCGCTCGTCGTGCTGGTCGAACCATGGCTGCTCGAGCCGGCACCGGTCGCGCCATCGCCGTGCGAGACGCTCGAGCTGCACGCGCACAGCACCACGGCGAGGATCGGCGGGCGGTCCACGCGATCACGGTGCGCGATCGCGGCGCGGCGCACAAGCGTCGGGCGTCGGCCATCGCCGGACCGCGCAACCGTCGGGGCGTGCGACAGACCACGCGGAGGCCGCGTGCCGGCCACGTCACTGCGGCGGCGACGCGAGGTCCTCGAGGTGCTCCGCGCGCAGCCACGCGTCGACCTCCGCTGCACGCGGCGTCGCGCCGACGCGCCAACCGTCGCGCGCCTGCTCGGCGAGCGCGCGGGCCCGCGATCGATCGCCGCCGCTGCCGAGCAGCGCCTTGGCCAGCGCGAAGCGAGCGTCGAGCTCACCGTCCTGTGTGCCGTCGCGGCGCTCGTAGATCGCGACCGCACGCTCGAGCGAGCGCGCAGCGGCAGCGGCATCCCCGGTGAGCGCGTCGACGCGGGCCAGCCCCGCGAGGCTGACCGCGAGCATCAGGTCGTCGGGTCCCAGCGTCGCCTCCTGGATGGCGATGGCGCGGCCGTACAGCGCCCGCGCGCGATCCTGCCGCCCCACGGAGTTGTTCACCTTCGCGACGTTGACCAGCGCGGCCGCGACGTCCGGGTGACGCTCGCCGCGACTCGCCTCGACGATCGCCAGCGCGCGCTCGAAGTAGGCCTGCGCGGCTGCGGTGTCGCCCCCGGACGCGCAGGCGGCCGCGAGGTTGTTCAGCGTGCTCAACAAGGTCGCGTGCCACGGCCCGTGCACGGCCTCGCGGATCGCCAGCGATCGCTCGAAGTCCGCGCGCGCGTGCACGTGGTCGCCGGTCTCCGCCAGCACGACGCCGAGGTTGCTCAGACTCGACGCCACGCTGGGATGGGCCGGACCCAGCGCGCGCTCGCGGATCGCGAGCGCGCGCTCGTGCAGCGCGCGCGCCCGCGGGTAGTCCTGGACCGCACGAAAGACGTTCGCGAGGCTCGCGAGGCTGGCCGCGACATCGGGGTGATCGGGGCCCAGCGCCGCCTCGCGCAGCTGCAGCGCGCGCTCGTGCAGCGCCTGCGCCACGTCGTTGGCGCCGCGGAGCCGCTGCACGGTCGCGAGGCCGCTCAGGCGCTCGGCCTCGCGCAGCCCGTCGGGATCGAGCGCATGCGCCAGCGCCATGCGGGCGTGCTCGCCCCACTCGAGCCCCTCCTCACGGCGTCCCTCGTGCTCGCCGACGATGAGCACCAGCCGCGTCGCAGCATCGGCCGCGACGCTCCACTCGCCGAAGCTCGACGCCTCGAAGTACGCGAGCTTGCCCGCGCGCGCGGCCTCGCGGCCTTCGCCCTCGCGCGCGAGCAGGGCCGCCTCGAGCGTACGCGCCGCGGCCGACAACGGCGGCCACGCCAGGGTCTGGGCGCGTTCGCGTGTGCCGCGGGCGAGCGCGAGCCCCTCGGCGTATCGACCGGCGCGCTCCAGCGCCACCGCACGCGCGAGCTCGGCCTGCGCGCCGCGGATCTCGTCGCGCTGCGCCTGCGGCGGCGGCTGCATGCGCTGCAACCACCCCGTGTTGCGACACTCGTCGATGCGCCCCAGTCGTGCCGCGGCACCGATCGCCGCTTCGACGCCGCTCTCGTCGGCACGCAGCAGCTGACCCACCAGCGCGTCGAGCTGATCGCGGCGCTCGTCGAGGCACCACAGCGAGCGATCGAGCGTCTCGGCGCTCCACTGCCCGCGCACGGTCGCGTCGAGACAGGCCTCGGCGCGCGCGCGATGCCACGCGCCGGCATGGTCGTCCAGCCACGGCATGAGCTTGTCTGCGGTCTGCTCGGCATAGGCCAGGCCGGTCCCCGTGAGCGCGTCGCGGAGCCGTGCGCTGCGCTCGGGATTCCACACCGCGTCGATGCTGGCGCCGTCGCGCTCGCACGCCGCTTCGCGGCGGTAGTCGTCCACCGCGACGGCGAGCGCCAGCCCGCCTGCGATCAGCGCGCCCGCAGCGACCCCGGCGAAGATCCGACGCCTGCGCACCCGGCCCTGCCCACGCTCGAGCTCTGCCACGAGTGCGTCCATCGACGGCCAGCGCTGCGCGGCATCGGGCGCCAGCCCACGCAGCGTCGCGCGCTGCAGCCACCGCGGCACGGCGCGGCTGCCTGCGCGCGGCGGGTTCGGCCCGCCGGCGAGCTTGCTCGCGACCAGGGATTGCAGATCCTTGCCGTCGAACGGCCGCGTCGCGTACAGCGCCTCGTAGAGCGCGACGCAGAACGCGTACTGATCGCTGTGGGGACCGACCGCGCCGCCGAAGTGCTGCTCGGGCGCCATGTACAGCGGCGTCCCCAACACCACGCCCGGCTGCGTCAACCCGCCGGGATCGAAGTCCTCGCCCTGGGACGGCGTCGCGCCGTGGCTGCGTTCGTGCGGCAGCGCGTTCGCGAGGCCGAAGTCGACCACGCGCACGGTGTCGCGCGTGGCCTCGCTCCGCCCACGCGCGCCGACCATGACGTTGGCCGGCTTGAAGTCGCGGTGGATCACGCCCGCGGCGTGGGCGGCCGCGAGCCCACGCCCGGCGCCGACGAAGGCCTCCACGATCGCCTGCCAGGATCGCGGTTCGATGTCGAGCCACGCCCGCAGCGTCGTACCCTCGACGTACTCCATCGCGATGAACACGTCGTCGCCGCTCTGGCCCACGTCGTACACCGGCACGAGGTTGTGGTGCCGCAGCCGCGCCATCGTCTGCGCTTCGCGGACGATGCGGCGGGTGCCCTGCGCGTCGCGGTTGCGCGCGATCAATTGCTTGAGCGCCACCTCGCGCCGCAGCTCGGGATCGTAGGCCCGCAGCACGCGGCCCATGCCGCCCGCGCCGATCAGCTCGATCACGAGGTAGCGCCCCAGCCGCGTGTCGTCGGGCTGCACCGCGACCGGTCGCGACGCTTCCGCGACCGTGACGTCGTCGAGCGGCGAGCGGCCCGCGTGACCTCCCGTCATCGCAGATCAGGGTATCAAGCAGCGCGCGCCCGGGTGCACCGCACGCGTGACCACGCACGGGTTGCGTCGCGACGGCGACGGCATGTGCCGAGGGCTCGCCCGTGCGCGGGTCGACGACGTCCGCGTGCCCGGCCCGCGTCGCCGCAGCTATGATCGCAGGCGGATCGACCGAAGCGGTGGAGCAGCAGCCGCGCGCAACCACGACCCCGGCGGACACCGAGACCCTCGCGGCCCAGGCCGGCGGGCGGCCCGCGGCGCCGCGGTTGCGCCACGGCGATGCGGTCGGTCGCTACCTCGTGCTCGAGCGGATCGGCAGCGGTGGCATGGGCGTCGTGTTCGCGGCCTACGATCCCGAGCTCGACCGCAAGGTCGCGCTCAAGCTGTTGACGGCGACGCCCGATGCCTCGCAGGGCACCACGCCGTTGCTCGGCGAAGCGCAGGCGCTGGCACGGCTCGCGCACCCCAACGTCGTCGCGGTCCACGATGCCGGCACCCTCGGCGAGTGCGTGTGGCTGGCGATGGAGCTCGTGCACGGCGAGACCCTGCGGGCGTGGTGCGCCCGGCGACCGCGCTCGTGGCGGCAGGTCGTGGCGGTCGCGATCGCAGCGTGCCGTGGACTGGCCGCGGCGCACGCGGTCGGGCTGGTCCATCGCGACGTGAAACCCGAGAACATCATGGTCGACGACGACCCGGCTGCGCCGCTGGCGATCGGTCGCGTGCGCGTGATGGACTTCGGGCTCGCGCACGCGCGTGCGCGAACCGGCGACGGGCCAGCGGTCGGCGACGCCGCCGCGGGCACCGACGGCGGCACCAGCCTCGCGGGCGAGATCGCCGGCACGCCAGCGTACATGGCACCGGAGCAGCTCGCGGGTCTGCGCGCCGACGCGAGCAGCGATCAGTTCAGCCTTTGCGCATCGATCTGGGAGTGCCTGTACGGCCAGCGCCCGTTCGCCGGCGACACGCTCGCGGCCCTGGCGGCCAACGTGCTCGAGGGCCGCATCGAGATCCCCGCGCGCACCCACGCGGTGCCGTCGTGGTTGCGCGCGACGCTGCGGCGCGGACTCGCGACCGAGGCGAACCGACGCTTCCCGGACACCGCGGCGCTGCTCGCCGCGCTGCAGCGGGGACAGACGCAGCAACGGCGGCGGCGCGTGGCCATGGTCGCGGCGGGCGTCGTGCTCGCGGCGGCGGCCGGCTTCGCCGCGCGAGGCGTGCTGCGGGCCCGGCGGACCGCGGACTGCGAGGCCGAGGGCGCGACGATTGCGGCGGTGTGGAACGAGCAGCGCCGCGCGGACACCGACGCGGCGCTGCGACAGGTGCCGCTGCAGTACGCCGGTGCGACCGCCCAGCGCGTGTTGCCGTGGCTCGACGACTACGCGCGATCGTGGCAGAGCGCCCGCACCGAGGCCTGTCTCGACGCGCACGTGCGCGAGCAGTGGAGCGAGGCGCTGCTCGACCGCTCGCGCTGGTGCCTCGACGATCGCCGCCGCGGCTTCGAGGCGTTGCTCGACGAGCTCGAGCGTGCGGACGCCGAGGTGGTGTCCCGGGCCGTGCGCGCCGCGGCCGGGCTCCCGACCCTGACGTGGTGCCGCGACGGCGACGCGCTGGCACGGCTGCCACCACCGCCGGCGCAGCAGCGCGACGAGGTCGCCGACGTCGCCGCGCAGCTGGCCCGCGCCGACGCGCTCTCGCTGGCGTCGCGGGTGTCCGAGGGGCTCGCGCTGGCCTCACAGGCGCGCGAGCGCGCCGACGCGCTCGCGTGGCCGCCGCTGCGCGCGATCACCCGCGCGATCGAGGCCGACCTGCTCGAGATCGACGCGCAGTACGAGCGCGCCGCCGAGGTCGGCGCGGACGCCTACTTCGAGGCCGCGCGCATCGACGCGTGGGACGTGGCGGCCGCGACCGCGACACAGCTCGCGCTCACCGTCGGCGAGCGCAACCGCCAACGCGACGAGGCCATGCAGTGGGCCCGGCACGCGCAGCTGTCGCTCGCGCACGCCGGGGCCACCGGCGGCGTCGACGAGGCGCGACTGCTGCGGGTCATGGCCGCGGTGGAGTTCAACGCGGGCGACGCTGCGGCATCGATCGCGCTGGGCGAGCGCGCGCTGGCGATGTACCAGCGACTGCTCGGCGACGAGCACCCCGACGTCGCGTACACGCTGACCAACCTCGCCAACGCGCACCACGCCGCGGGCGACTACGCCGGGGCCCGCGCGCTCAACCTGCACGCGCTCGCGCTGCTGGAGGCCACGCTCGGCCCCGACCACCCCGAGGTCGCGCGTGCGTGCGAGAACCTCGCGAGCGCGCTCTACGACCTCGGCGACTACACGCAGGCCGGGGTGGTCCAGCGGCGCGCGCTGTCGATCTGGGAGGCCACCGTCGACGAGGACAACCCGGCGCTGGCCTTCAGCCGCAGCAACCTCGGCACCATCTACGATGCCGCGGGCGACTACGCCGCGTCGCTGCCGCTGTACGAGCGCGCCGCGACCAGCCTGGAGCGTCGGCTCGGGCCCGATCACCCCGACCTCGCGCTCGTGCTCAACAACCTCGCCGCGAGCCACCGAGCGCTGGGCGAGCTCGCGCGGGCGACCGAGATCTATCGCCGCGCGCTCGCGATCGCACAGAAGGCCAACGGCCCCGACCATCCCGACGTCGCGCTGGCGCTGGCGAACCTGGGCGATGTCGCGACGGCCTCGGGCGACACCGAGACCGCGCTGGCGCTGCTGCGACGGGCGCTGGCGATCCGCGAGCGCACGCTGGGCGCCGAGCACCAGAGCGTCGCGTCGACGCTGGGCTCGCTGGCCGAGGTCGCGACCGCGCAGGGCGACCTCGACGGCGCGCTGCGCCTGCTCGAGCGCGCGGTGGCGATCTACGACGGCATCGAGGGCGTGCAGGCACGCGAGCCGGAGTTCCGCTTCGCGCTGGCGGTGGCACTGCAACGCCGCGGCAGCGACGATCGCAGGGCGGCGCGGCTGGCCGAACGGGCGCGCGACGACCTGCGCGAGATCGGCGGCGACGCGGTCGCGCTGGGCGAGATGGAGCAGTGGCTGCGCGAGCACCCCGCGCGCTGACGCGTCGGGGTCAGTAGGGGAAGACCGGTGCCACCCATCGCGCGGTCGAGACCTGATCGAGGGTGGCGTCGTCGGTGTAGCCCTGCACCATCCATGCGCCCTCCGCGTCGGTGAAGAACGCATCGATGGTCGTGGCATCGCCGTTGGGGTGCTGCATCGACGCGCTGCAGCCCAGCTCGCCGTGGGCATCGAGGTAGCCCAGCCAGGCCGCGGCGCTGCCGTGATCGTCGACGACCGCACCGGCCACGGCGAAGCCGTCGCCGTGCACCTGCACGTCCATCACCTGCAGGCGGCCGTCCTCGACTGCATCGCTGGGATCGATGTCCCAGACCAACTCGCCATCGCGGTCGAGGCGAACCAGCCGCGTGAACACGGCCGGCGTGTTGCCGACCGCACCGGTGCTGTTGAACTGTCGCCGCGCAGTCACCACGACGCCACCGTCCGCGAGCGCGCGAAGCGGCCGCGCGCCGGCGAACTTGCCGGGAAAGTCGAGCTGCGTCCGCCAGGTCTCCACGCCCTGCGCGTCCAGCCGCAGCACCACGCCGTCGACGGTCTCGAAGTCCAGCCGATCGTCGGCGCCGGCGAACAGCCCCCCGTCGTGACCTCGGTCGAGCGCGTGTACGAACAGCTGCGGTGTGTCGTCGGGGGTGTCGTCGACGAGCTCGCTGGACCACGACAGCGCGGCCCCGATCGGGGTGCGTCGTTCGACACGCGAGCGCCACTCGCCGCCCGCGAGCGCGACGTGGGTGGACACGAACAGCTCGCCATCGGGGGTGCCGAGCAGGGCGCCGGGGTTCGACTCGGTCGCATCGATCGCGAACGACTCGAGCTCGCTGCCGTCGGCGACGGCGTGGCGCGAGTACTTCGCCTGCTGCGGGTCGGTGCCGAGCAACCAGCCGATCCACACCGACTCGGCATCCGCGCGCGCCATCTTGAACACGCGGTACGTCGTCGGCGACTCGGACTGCACCCACCGCTGCTGCCCGCCGGGATCGACGCGATGCAAGCCCGCGGCCGAGGTCACCAGGATGTCGCCGCTGCCATCGGCGACCGCGAGCGCCGGCGTCAGCGAGGTGGTCCAGCTGTAGCCCGTCAACAGCAGGTCGACCGGCCCGCCCACGCCGCAGGTCTGCTCACAGTCCACGCAACCGAGGCCGCCGTCGCACTGCTCGCTGCCCTCGACCACGCCGTTGCCACATTCGGCTGCGACCTCGCCCGTGCTGGTGTCCAGCGGCATGATCGTGCCCCCTGCGCCACCGTCATCGTCGCTGCTGCTCGACGCCGCGCCACCCTCGGAGCCGCTGGCGTGCTCGCCGGCGTCCTCGCCGGCGTCCTCGCTGCCGCCGCCGCCGACCGTCGGCGCGCAGGCCAAGGCCGCGATCGCCGTCACCAACCCGACACCCCACCCCACGCTTCGCCGGAGCCTCGAACCCATCACGGTGGTTCGTACCGGCAGGGCCTGCAATGTCGCGCGGCCGCGGTCGAAATCCATCCCATCGTCGCCGGCGGCGTCCCCGGGCGTGGGACCGGCACTGTCACGATTCGGCCGGCCCGCGTCCATCGCGGGTCCCCCGAACCCGGCTGCCGCGCGCCAGCGGGACGCGCGGCGCCGTGGTCGATCACGCCTCGTGCACGGTGATCTTCTTCATCATCACCGGCGTCTTGGGCCGGTCACGGCCGTCGGTCGCGGTGCGCTCGATCGCGGTGACGATGTCCATGCCCGCGACGACGCGGCCGAACACCGGGTGGCGCGAGGGCCCGGGCGTGAACCAGTCGAGCCGCGAATTGTCGACGGTGTTGATGAAGAACTGGCAGCTGCCGCTGTTGGGGCGACCGGTGTTGGCCATCGACAGCGTGCCGGGCTGGTTGGACAGCTTGGCGTTGTCGGGGTGCTCGTCTTGGATGCAGCCGTCGGGGCCATTGCCGGTGCCGGCGCGCGAGCTGTTGGGATCGCGGCTGTGGGGACAGCCGAACTGGATCATGAAGCCCGCGATCACGCGGTGGAAGTGCAGGCCGTCGTAGAAGCCGCTCTTCGCCAGCTTGACGAAGTTGCCGGCGGTGATGGGCATCTTGTCGACGAAGAGCTCGATTTCGAAGTTGCCGAGCGAGGTCTCGCAGGTGGCCGTGGGGTTCGCCATGGCCGAGGCTTCTACCACCTTTGCGCGGATCACTTCCACCACAGGCTGAACAGACCCACGCCGGCGCCGAAGAACAGGAATGCCGTCAACGCCGGCACGCCGACCAGCGGCCACACCGGCAGGCCCAGCCCCAGGGAGTACGTGCCGCAGGCGAGGAAGCCCAGGGTCACCGCCAGCCGCACCGTCCGCTTCTGCCGTGCGACCGCGCGACGATCCTGCTCGGCGAGCGCGTCGGGCGAGAGGTTCACCGCGAGCTTGCCCGCACGGATGTCGTCGATCAGCGCGGGCAACGTCCGCGGCAGCGAGCGGAACATCCGCGAGATCATGTTGAAGTCACCGAGCGCGATCTGCTTGAGCCGCTCGGGGCTGTAGCGCTCGGCGACCATCTGCGTGATGAACGGCCGCGCCAGCTCGATGGGATCGACATCGGGCGCGATGCTCTTGGCCATGCCCTCGGTGGTGATGATGGCCTTGAACAGCATCGTGAAGTCGGTCGGCATGCGCACGGCGTGGCGCGTGGCGCCGGCGACGATCTCGCCGAACAGCGTGCCGATCTGGATCTCCGACAGCGGGATGCCCACGAGGTAGCGCTCCGCGATCTCGATGACGTCGGCCTCGAACTTCTCGTAGTCGACCGGCCCGGTGCGAATGGACAGCTCGTAGAACGTGCGGGCGACGACCTCGAGGTCCTCGTTGATCACGCCGTAGAGGATGTCGATGACGCGATCCTTGGCCGACGGCGACAGGCGCCCGACCATGCCGCAGTCGAGCACGCCGACCTTGTTGTCGGGCAACACCAACACGTTGCCGGGGTGCAGATCGCCGTGGAAGAAGCCGTCGAAGAACAGCATCTTGTAGGCGGTGTTGAAGTAGATCGACACCAGCGGCTTGGTGTCCTCGCCCGACTCGAGCACCTCGGAGAACTTGCGCCCCTCGAGGAAGTCCATGCACAGGATCTCCGCGGTCGACAGCTCGGCCTGGACCGCGGGGAACACGACCTCGGGCTTGTCGGCGAAGTTGGCGCGGAAGCGGTCGAGGTTGCGGGCCTCGATGCGGAAGTCGAGCTCGGCGGAGATCGACTTCGTGAAGCCGGTGATCACGCCCTGGATGTCCATGGCGCGGGCCTCGTCGATGGCCTCCTCGAGCCAGCTGCCGAGCACGAGCAGGATGCCGAGGTCGCTCTCGATCTTGCTGCGCACGCCCGGTCGCTGCACCTTGAGCGCGACCTTGCGGCCGTCGACCAGGGTCCCGCGATGGACCTGCGCGATGCTGGCCGACGCCAGCGGCTTCTCGTCGAGATCGGCGAAGTGGTCGCGCCACTTCTCGCCGAGGTTGCGCACCAGCTGCACCTCGATCTGCGAAAACGGCACCGGCTCGACGTTGTCCTGCAGTGCCTCGAGCTCGCGCGTGATCGACAGCGGCAGCACGTCGGTGCGGGTCGAGAGGATCTGCCCCAGCTTGACGAAGGTGGGGCCGAGCTTCGTCAGCGCCGCGACCAGGCGCTTGCCGGTGTCGGGATCCGACAGCGCCTTGCGCGTGAGGTCGGCGCCCTCGAACTCGACCTGCAGCTCGCGCCGCAGCTTGAGCTGCGCGAAGGCCCAGCCGAAGCCGTGGGTCACGAACACCGTCGCGATCTCGCGGAAGCGCGCGACCTCGCGGGCTCCGGTGAGGAGCGCGCGGGACGAGCTCACGAGCGTGCGCAGGACCGACAAGGGGTCGCGCACAGCATAGGGCAGCGCGCTGGGGGCCGAAAAGCCTGTTACGGTTGCTGCGCTCGCGTGCAGGCAGGGCGGCGCAGGCAGAGCCGGATGCGGCAGGGCGAGCGCCCCTGCGCAACGCGTCGCCGCGCGCTCGCGGCCGCGGTCGTGCTCGCACTCGCGGGCTGCCGCGCGCCCTCGCCGGCCCCGACCACACCGAGCGCAGCCATGACCGCCGTCGACACGACCCGCTTCGCCCGCCTCGCGCTCGACTGCATCGACCGCGAGTACCCCAACAAGATCGCCCACGTGCTCGCGAGCGACGAGGACGTGCGACCGCCGCGGGCGCTGACGCCCGCGTTCTACGGCTGCTTCGACTGGCACTCGGCGGTGCACGGGCACTGGCTGCTGGTGCGACTGCTGCGGCTGCAGCTCGCCGGCGACCACGAAGGCGCCGCACGCGACGCGCTCGCGCGGCACCTGAGCGCCGAGAACCTCGCGGCCGAGGCGGCCTACCTCGCGCGGGACGATCGCGCGTCGTTCGAGCGCCCCTACGGCCTGGCGTGGCTGCTGCAGCTCGCGACCGAGCTGCGGCAGTGGGACGATGCCGACGCGCGGCGCCACGCCGCCGCGATCGCGCCGCTCGAGCGCATCGCCGCCGACCGCATCGGGCAGTGGGCGCGCAAGCTGACGCATCCGGTGCGCGTCGGCGAACACGCGCAAAGTGCCTTCGGCTTCGCGCTCGCGCTCGACTGGGCGCACGTCGCCGGCGACGAGGCGCTGGCGCAGACGCTCCGTGATCGCGCGCTCGCGCTGCACGGACACGACCGCGGCTGCACCTTCGCGCTCGAGCCCTCGGGCCAGGACTTCCTGTCGCCGTGCCTGGCCGCCGCCGATCTCATGCGTCGCGTGCTCCCGCCCGAGGCGTTCGCACGCTGGCTCGCGCAGGCCTTCGCGGATCCCGATCCGTGGTCACTGCAGCCGGCGGTGCCCAGCGATCGCAGCGACGGCAAGCTGGTGCATCTGGACGGCCTCAACCTCTCGCGCGCGTGGATGCTCGAGGGCATCGCCGCCGGCCTGCCCCGCGACGACCGTCGCCGCGCCGCCATCGAGGCCGCGGCCGCGCGGCACGAGCACGCCGGCCTCGCGGCGGTCGACGACACGCACTACGAGGGCGGGCACTGGCTCGGCAGCTTCGCGGTGTACCTGGTGACCGGCCGCGGACTCGCGTCGCGCTGAGGGCCCCATGCGAAAAGGGCACCCGCACGTGCGTGCGGATGCCCTCTCGCGCTCGAGCACGGGCCGCGTCAGCGCGGCCCACGTCTCACATGGCCACGCAGCCGCCGGGCACCAGACCCATCATCAGGTCGATGCTGGGCAGCTCGCAGGTCTCGCCGTCGTTGCAGTCCGCATCGACCTCGCAGGGGTTGCACACGCCGAGCATCGCGACGCCCAGCACGTCCGCGCCGGCGCAGTGGCCCGACTCGCACGCCATGTCGCCGTTGCCGTCGAGGGCACAGCCGGTGCCGTCGGGCACCGTGCCCGGCGCCACGCAGACGTTCTCGCCGCTGAGCATGAGCACGTCGTAGGTCGGCGAGCACAGATCGCCGTCCATGCAGTCGGCATCGGTCGCACACTCGCCGCAGGTCGACGCGGTGAGGATGCCGGGCACGTCGAGCACCACGGCGCACACGCCTTCGGCGCAGACGTCGGTGGTCTCGCAGCCCTGGCCGGGCTCGCCCATGTTGCAGTGCGCGCCCTGGGGCGGGGTCGACAGCGGGTTGGGGATGCTGCAGCCGCCGCCGGTGATGTCGGCGCAGTCCGCATCGCTCTTGCACTCGCCGCAGATGCCCGGGAGCGGACCGACCTGGTAGCACAGGCCCGACTCGCAGCCGGCGTCGTCGTCACACATCGCGCCGTTGGGCTGCGGCTCGGTGCCGGTGGTGCCGGTCTCGGTCGCCGAGATGGTGCCCGGCTCGGTGTCCGTGCTGGTCGCGGTGGTCGAGGCCGTGGTCGAGTCGGTGGTCGACGCGGTGGTCGAGGCCGAGGTCGAGCTCGCGCTCATCGTCGCCGAGGTCTCGCCGCCCGAGCTGCCGGTGGAGTCGCCGCCGGTCTCCTCACCGCCGTCGTCCTTGGGGCATCCCGCGACGCCGAGCGTCACGACGAGAAACAAGCTGGAAGTCCAATGAAGGGTTTGCGTGCGCATGGGTCTCCTGGGAGTCGGGACCGACGGTCCTCGGCGGGCAAGTTGACCCGATCGCCGCCGGCTCGTCCACCGATTCCCGTCGCGAGGGCCCGCACCGGCGCGCGCGCGCGATCTCACAGGTCGATGGCCGCGCACGGTCGGAGCTCGCGCCGCGACACGGATGTCATGGAGGCCACGCGCCGCGCCACGCGTGCGCCCGTTCGTGGGCGCGCGCGGCCACGCGCACGCGCACGTCGAGCGCGGCGTTCAACCACGCACGTGGCGCGACAGATCCTTGGCGAGGTTCTTCTGGTGCGCCTCGAGGGTGCCGCCGCCGATCTCGATCAGCTTGGCATCCCGCCACAGCCGCTCGACCGGGAACTCGCGGCAGTAGCCGGCGCCGCCCATGACCTGCATCGCGTAGTCGGCGACGGTCTTGCCGACCGGGCCGGCGAACAGCTTGGCGGCGTCCGAGCCGATGCGGTTGCGGACGTCGGGCCCGACCTCGCGCGCCACGTTGTAGACCAGGCACTTGGCCGCCTCGGTCATGGCGAAGCCGTCGGCGATGTAGCGCTGGATCTGGCCGAAGTCGACGATCGGACGGCCGAATGCCTGCCGTTCGTTGGCGAAGCGGACCATGATCTCGACGCAGCGGTCGGCGATGCCGACGCTGATCGCGGCCAGGGTCAGCCGCTCGATCTCCAGGTTGCGCATCATGTGCCCGATGCCGTCGCCCTCGCGACCCAGCAGGTTCTGCGCCGGCACGCGCGCGTCGTCGAACACCAGCTCCGCCATCGTCGAGCCGCGCATGCCCAGCTTGTCGATGTGGCCGCTGGTGGAAAAGCCCGGGCAGTCGCGGTCGACCACGAACGCGGTCACGCGACCGCCGACCTTGGCGTAGACCAGGAAGCAGTGCGCCTCGCAGGCGTTGGTGATGTAGGTCTTGGTGCCGCGCAGCACGTAGTGATCGCCGTCGCGGCGGGCGGTCGTGGTCATGCCGAGCACGTCGGTGCCGGCGCCGGGCTCGGTCATGCCCATGCCCGCGACCCACTCGCCCGAGAGCACCTTGGGCAGGTATCGCGCGCGCTGCTCCGCGTTGGAGCAGTGGTAGAAGTTGTTCACGAACAGCATCGCGTGGGCGAGGTACGCCAGCGTGAAGCCGGGATCGTACTTGGCGAGCTCGTGGTGCACGATGACCGCCGCGACCGCATCCATGCCTGCGCCGCCGTCGGCCGCGGGCACCGTGACGCCCAGCAGGCCCAGATCGCCCAGGCGCCGGAACAGCGCCACGTCGAGGGTGCCGCGCCGGTCGGACTCGGCCGCACGGGGATCGACCTCACGCCGCGCGAACTCGGCCACGGTCTGCCGGACCAGATCGTGCTCGGCCGTGGGCGAGAACAGGCTACCGGGTCCGAGGTTCATGGCCGTGGGGACTATCGGTCAACCCGCGTGCGCTGGCAACGTGCCCGGCCGTGAAATCTCCGGGACGTGCATGCGCGTCGCTTGGGCCGCATGCGTGACAACGAGCGAAATGCAGGCGAACCGTGCAAAGTGGCCGCGACGATGACGCGCCGTCCCATCGCGATCGCCCTCGCTTGTGCACTGGCCGGCTCGTGTCAGGCCGTGCCGCCACCGGCCGGCCCCGCCGCCGGCACCGCGGGCGCCTCGGAGCTCGGGGCGGAAGCGATCCCAGCGGGCGACGCGCTCGCGTTCCCGCCGGCGAACGCACGGCGCGAACGCAGGGCGATGCCCAAGTCCCTGCACACCGGCAGCGACGACGCCGCGCTCGCGATCACCTCGCCCGAGCTCGACGAGTCGGGTGCGTTCGAGTTCGCCGGTCAGACCCTGCGCATCTCGTTCAACGCCAAGGTGACCGCGGCACCGGCCGCGGCCGGTGAGGCGCCCGGTCCGCGCGTGACGATCGAGCCCGCCGTCGCCGGCGTCGCGAAGCTGGTCGACGCGACCACGCTCGAGTTCGTCGCGGCCGCGCCCTTCGACCCCGATGCCGGCTACACCGTGACGCTGGGCGGCTTGCGCGACGAGCACGGCACGCCGGTGTTCGAGGGCTGGCACGCGGAGTTCCGCGCGGACCCGCAGGTGTGGATCGGCGGCAAGATGCTGTCGTATCTGCCCAAGCCCGGCGAGCCGCGGGTCGTGGCCGTCGAGCCCTCCGGCGGCATCGAGATCGGCACGCGCCCGAGCTTCGAGGTGCTCTTCGATCAGCCCATCGAGCCGCGCGCGGCGCTGGATCTGATCGGACTGCACCTGGGCAGCGACGACGGCGGTGACGCGGTGCCGCTGTCGGCCCGTCGCGGCCGCCGCGACGTCTTCGCCGGCATCGCGGTCGACCGCCGGCACATCGTCGTGTTCACGCCCAAGCGTCGGCTCGATCCCGGCGCCCCGGTGACGCTGGTCCGCCGCGATCCCGGCGTGGCCGAGTACGAGCAGAACACGCGCTTCGACGTGGCCGAACGCCTGAGCTGGACCGGCGTCGAGTGCTGGAACAGCGAGGTGTGTCGCTGGTCGAAGGGCGCGCTGGCGCTGGGCGGGGGCAGCTTCGCGATCTCCTATAGCAACCCCATCGCGGCCAAGGACAAGGACGTGCCGGCGTTGGTCGCGATCGACCCACCGGTGCCCAACCTTTCGGTGTGGAACGACACCTGGAGCTCGGTCGGGCGCATCAACATCTCCGGCGGCTTCGCGCCCTCGCAACACTACGTCGTGACGGTCGCGCCGGTGCGCGATCGCTTCGGTCAGCAGGCCGACGCCGTCTCGTTCACGATCGACACCGACCCGCTCTCGGCCAGCGCGACGATGGCGGAAGGCAACGGCGCGCTCGACCTCGCCGAGGCCTCGCGCGTGCCCATCAACACCCGCAACGTCGCCCGCGCGACGCTCAAGCTGTGGCGCGTGGGCGCAGACGCGGCCGCGCTCGACGACGCCGAAACCAAGCTCGCGCAGCGCGAGATGCCGCCGCGCGAGCCCGACGCCTCGATCGAGCTGCGACCGGCGGGCAAGCGCGACGCGGACACCGTCACGCTGGTCGACCTCGCGAGCAAGCTCGACGTGGGCCACCCGTGGCTGGTGGCGTTGCAGCTCGACGAGCCCGCCCACGGCGCCAAGGTGCCGAGCTACCCGGCGTGGAGCAGCGCCTCGCGCTCGCCCATGCGCATGGTCACGATCTTCGACGACCGCGCGCTCGCGGTGCACACCCAGACCACGCCCGACGCGGTGCTGGTCCACGTCGCGCGGCTGCGCGGCGGCGAGCCGGTCGAGGGCGCGAGCCTGCGCGTGGGCGACGACGCGCTGGCGGGCATCACCACCGACAAGGACGGCGTCGCGATCGTGGCGATGAAGACCGAGCGCAGCGACGGCGCGCTGCTCCACGTCGAGCACGACGGCACCCACGCGCAGGTGCGCCTGGGCCGAGGTGGCAGCGACGCCAGCACGCTCGCGCCGCAGTACGCCGGCGCCGCGGCCGAGGCCACGCCGGTGCGCGCGATGATCGTGACCGATCGCGGGGTCTACCGCCCGGGCTCGACCATCCACTTCAAGGGCATCGCGCGCACGGTCGAGGGTGACGCGCTGCCGCCGATGAAGCGCGCCGCGGTGCGCCTGCGGGTCGAGTCGCCGACCGGCGATCTGGTCTACGACGAGTGGGGTTGGACCACCGATCACGGCGGCTACGCCGGCGAGTTCACGACCACGGCGCAGGCCGAGATCGGGCGCTACACCATCTCGCTGCAGCCGGCGCTGCACGACGGCGCGGCGTGGACCACCACCACCGTGCAGGTCGCGGAGTTCGAGCCGCCGCGCTTCGCGGTCGACGTGAGCGCGCAGGTCGAGCGCGAGCAGCTGCAGGGCAAGGTCGCGGGCCGCTACCTCTTCGGCGCGGCGATGAGCGGCGCGCAGGTGTCGTGGACGCTGTCGCGCGAGGCCACGAGCCTGCCCGAGGGCGACATGGTCGGACGCGGGCTCGCGTTCGATCCGCGCCGCCGCGACGACAGCTGGTACGACGAGGCGTCCGAGGGCGGCGAGGGCGACGGCGCGACCGCGTGGCAGCGCAGCGGCGAGACCACGCTGGCCGACGACGGCACCGTCGCGCTGAGCCAGGCGATCGAGCTGCCCGCCGGCGGCGGCCCGCAGCGCTTCGTGCTCGAGGCGACGGTGCAAGACGAGTCGCACCGCGCCATCGCGGCGCGCGACGACGTGGTCGTGTTCGACGCGCCGCGCTACGCCGGCGTGCGGATCACCGATGGCACGCTCGAGCTCGCGGCCGACGGCAAGACCCTGGTGCCGCTCGAGCTCGGCGTCGCCGACCAGCAGGGCAACGCCATCGCCGGCGCGGAGATCGAGGCGGTGCTCGAGCGACTCGACTGGGAGCGCACGCGCAAGCCCGGCGCGGGCGGCTCGTGGGACGAGCACTGGCACATCGTGCGCCGCGAGGTCGCGCGCTGCACTGCGACCACGACCAAGGCGGTGGTCGACTGCCCGCTCGCGATCACCGGCGGCGGCGACTACGTCGTGACCGCGTTCGTGGACGGCCGCAAGGGCGGCTCCGACAGCCTGTGGGTGTGGTCGCCGCGCGAGGACGCGGCGCCCCAGCGCCCCGGTCGCGCGCTCGAGGTCGTCGCCGACAAGCGCGAGTACAAGGCCGGCGACGTCGCGCGCGTCGAGGTCACCAACCCCTTCCGCGAGGCCATCGCGATCGTGACCCGCGAAGGCGCCGGCGAGCGTCACGTCGAGCGGCGCCGGCTCGAGCGCAGCGACGGCGCGGTCGCGGTGTTCGAGGTGCCGATCACCGCCGAGCACGCGCCCACCGCCTACGTCACCGCGACGGTGTTGCCGATCGACAGCGATCCCAGCATCGCGCTGCAGTGGCGCTGGGGCGCGGCCAAGCTGCCGGTGTCGCTCGGCGACGCACGGCTCGAGCTGGCGCTGCGCAGCGATCGACCGCACTACGCCCCGGGCGAGCGCGCCACCATCGAGCTCGAGGTCAGCCGCGGCGGCGCGCCGGTGGCCGACGCCGAGCTCGCGCTCGCGGTGGTCGACGAGGGCGTGCTGCGCCTGACCGACTTCCACGCCCCCGATCCGGTCGCGGCGCTGCGGCCGGCCGCGGGTCTGTCGCTGCGCGTGATCGACAACCGTGACCTGCTGGCCGAGTTCGTGCGCCGCTCGCAGGTCGCGGGCGACGGCGGCAGCGAGGGCGACTCGTCGCTGGTGACGACGCGCAAGAACTTCGTGCAGACCGCACTGTGGCGGCCCGACCTCGTGACCGACGCCGAGGGGCGCGTGCGCGTGGAGCTGCCGCTGCCCGACAACCTCACGCGCTTCCGCATGATGGCGGTGGTGCTCGACGATCACGGCCGTGGCGCCGTGCGCGAAGAGGGCTTCGAGGTGCGCAAGCCGCTGATGGTGGTGCCGGCGGTGCCGCGCTTCGCGGTGGTCGGCGACAGCTTCGAGGCCGCGGCGGTGGTGCACAACGGTACCGACGCCGCGATGACGGCGACGGTGACGCTGGGCGAGGCCTCGCGCACGGTCGAGCTCGCGGCCGCCGGTCACGCCCGCGTCGCGTTCGCGACCACTGCGACGGCCGCGGGGCCGATGGCGTTCCGCTTCGACGGAGCGAGCAGCGACGGCAGCGCACGCGATCGCGTCGAGGTCACCATCCCGGTCGCGGCGCCCGGCCTCGACGAGCGGCCGCGGATCGCGGGCAGCTTCCATGGCGCGCAGGACGTGACGCTGACGGTCCCCGACGACGTGTTCCCCGACGAGGACCAACCCGATCTGCAGGTGACGCTGGGCGTGGCGCTGTGGCCCGAGCTGGGCGAGCGCGTGGAGTACCTCGTGGACTATCCCCACGGCTGCGTCGAGCAGACCACCAGCGGCACGCTGCCGCTACTGGCCGCGCGCGATCTGCTGCCGCGGCTGGGCTTCCTGCGCTACAGCCAGGCGCAGCTCGACGAGCGCATCCAGGCCGGCGTCGATCGCCTCGCGACCATGCGCACCGGCGATGGCGGCCTCGCCTACTGGCCCGGCACCTACCCCTCGAACCCCTACGGCACCGCGTATGCGATGCGCGCGATCGTTCGCGCCAAGGCGGCGGGCGCGACGATCCCCGCCGGCATGCTCGAAGGCATGACGGACTACCTGACCGCGCAGCTGCAGAGCAACACGAGCCTGTACCCCGGCGACCTCGAGGTCCGCACCGCGATCGCGCTGTCGCTGTCCGAGGCCGGCGCGCTTCCGCCCTCGGCGGCGGACTCGCTGGTCGAGCACGCCAAGGAACAGGGCACCTTCGGCCACGCGACGCTCGCGTTGGCGCTGGCGACCCTGCCCGGCGAGCGCAAGCGCACCGACGAGCTGCTCGATCGCGTCGAGCAGGCGTTCGCGGCCGACGGCAAGCTGCTGAGCAAGGCCGTCAGCGGCGAGTTCGCGTACTACGGCTCGTCCGCGCGCACCCGTGCCCAGGCCGCGCTGGCGCTGGTGCGGTTGCGGCCGGCCTCGCCGCTGGGCCCGACCCTGCTCGAGCGCATCGTCGAGGACACCGACTCGTACACCACGCAGTCGACCGCGTTCGGCTTGATCGCCCTGGCCGAGCACCTCGTGCACGTGACCGCGACGCCGGTCGAGCTCGCGGTCGAGCTCGACGGCCAGACGCTCGCCGCCGATCCGATCGACTCGCTGCGGCTGGGCCCCGGTGCGCTGCGCTTCCGCATCCCGCTGACGCAGCTGCGCGGTCGCACCGCGACGCTGCGGCTGCGCGGCAGCGGCGACGCGGCGATCGGCTTCCTCGTCGACGCGCGCTGGCGCCGGCCCTTCGCCGCCGTCGGCACGCTCGCAGCGACCTCGGCCAAGCGCGGACCCGACATCTTCCGCGTCTTCACCGGGCCCACCGGCCAGACCCTCGACCCCGCGGCGATCGAGCCCGGCGACATCGTGCGCGTCACGCTGCTGGCGCGCATGCCCGACGGCGACACGATCGATCGCGATCGCATCGGCTACGTCGCGCTGACCGATGCGATCGCGGCCGGCTTCGAGCCGATCCAGCCCGACCTCGCGAGCATGACCACGGTGCCGGGGCTCGACGAGAAGCACGCGCTGTACGAGATGCTGTCGTGGGGCGCGGCCGAGGCCAGCTACACCGCGCTGCACGACGAGCGCGTGGATCTGTACTTCGATCGCGTGTGGGGCGAGTGGGTCGCCGCCAGCTACCTGGTGCGCGCGACGACCCCGGGCACGTTCGCGGTGCCGCCCGCTCGCGTCGAGCTGATGTACGAGCCCGACAGCCTCGGCTACAGCGACGTCGCGCAGCTGACGGTCGTGCCCGCCGCGCGGGCCGGGGGCGCGCGATGACGCGACGGCGACGCCGGCTGCTGCTCGCGCTGGCCGCAATCGTCGTCGCAGGCGCGTGGCTGGCGTGGCGCGGCTTCTGGCAGCGGCTGCGCGAGCAGGCCGGCGCGCCGCAGGCCGAGCTCGACGATCGCTGGTTCGACGGCCAGCGGGTGCTCGATCGCAACGGCGCGCTGCTGCGCGAGCTGCCGAGCGACCACGGTCGTCGCGGACGACCGCTCGATCGCGACGCGATCGGCGAGCGGTTGATCCAGGCCACGCTGTCGAGCGAGGACCGGGCCTTCTTCGAGCACGACGGCATCGACCGCGCCGCGCTGGCGCGTGCGCTCGAGCAGAACCTGCGCCACGGCCGGCTGGTCTCGGGCGCGAGCACGATCACGCAGCAGCTGGTCAAGCTGCTCGACACCCGCGGGGTCCCGGGCGACCGCGACCTCGAGCTCAAGCTGCGCGAGGCCGCGCGGGCACAGAACCTCGAGCAGGTGCTCGACAAGGACACCATCTTGCTCGAGTACCTCAACCGCCTGCCCTACGGCCGCGGCCTGGTCGGGCCCGAGGCCGCGGCACAGGGGTGGTTCGGCGTCGCGGCGCGCGATCTGTCGTGGGCCCAGGCCGCGCTGCTGGCGGTGCTGCCGCGGGCCCCGTCGGCGCTCGACCCGATGCTGCATCGCGATCGCGCGGTGATGCGGCAGCGCGCGCTGCTGCAGCAGCTGCACGACGACGGCGTGATCGACGGCGACGCGCTCGCGCGCGCGCTGGCCGAGCCGCTGCAGCTGCGCACGCCGTCGCATCCGTTCGAGGCGCCGCACTTCGTCGAGATGCTGCGCGCCGAGGGCCGGCTGCGCGCGCACGGCGAGACCCGCACGACGTTGGACCTGCGGCTGCAGCACGACGTCGAGGGCCTGGTGCGCACGCACCTGGTCACCGTCGGCGATCGCGAGGTCGGCAACGCCGCGGTCGTGGTCGTCGACAACGCCACCGGCGACGTGCTCGCGTATGTCGGCAGCGCCGATCACGACGCGCTCGCGATCGACGGACAGGTCGACATGGTCCGCGCACTGCGGCAGCCCGGCTCGACGCTCAAGCCGTTCGTGGTCGCCGCTGCGATGGCGCAGGGGCACACGCCCACGGAGCTGGTCGCGGACGTGCCGACCGCGTTCGTCGAGGGCAGCGGCAACACCTGGGCGCCGGGCAACTTCGACGGCGGCCACGTCGGTCCGATCGCGCTGCGCGAGGCGCTGGCCGCGAGCCTCAACGTGCCGCTGGTGCGCCTGGCCCAGGCGCTGGGCCCGACGCGGCTGCTGGCCGACCTGCACGCGCTGGGCTTCGCCAGCCTCGACCGCGACGCGGATCACTACGGTCTGTCGATCGCGCTGGGCACCGGCGAGGTCGAGCTGCGCGAGCTGGCCGCGGCCTACGTCGCGCTCGCACGCGGCGGCGAGGCCATCGAGCTGCGCGTCGACCACGACGCGCTGCCGGCGACGCCGCGGCGCGTGATCGATCCCGGGGTCGCGGCGGCGGTCACCGACGCGTTGTCCGATCCGCTGGCGCGCGTGCGGCTGCTGCACGGCCGCAGCCCCTTCGACATCGGCTTCGCGCTGGCGGTGAAGACCGGCACGAGCTCGGGCTTCCGAGACGCGTGGACCGTGGGCTACACCCGCGAGCGCACCGTCGCGGTGTGGATCGGCAACGCCGACGGATCGCCGACCAAGCAGGTCTCCGGCGCGGGCGGGGCCGGGCCGTTGTTCGCCGACGTGATGCGCCGCGCGATGCTCGACGTGCCGACGCGCGAGCCGCTGCTGCCGCCGGGCGCACTCGAGCACGTCGAGGTCTGCGCGCTGTCGGGCGATCGACCCGGCGCGCAGTGCCCCGACCGCGTGGTGCGGCGCTTCGTGCCCGGCGCGACGCCGGCGCGCGCCTGCGACGTGCACGTGCTCGCGCGCAACGTCGGCAACGGCAGCGACGGCCGCGCGCGCTGGCGCTGCGACGAGCACGGCGATCCGGTCGTGCGCCTGCCCGAGGCCTTCGATGCGTGGCTGCGCGAGCTCCCCGACGGCGCGCCCGGCCGCGACGCCGCCGGCCTGCCGTGGCTGGCCCACGCCGCCGTCGCCGGCTGCGACGCCGCATCGTCCGGCCCCGCGACCCTCACCATCGCCGCACCGACCGAGGGCATGGTGCTGCCGCGCGCCGCCGCCGGTGTCGACGACCGCGTCGAGCTCATCGCCCGACCCTCCGCCGGCCTCGAGCTCGACGCGGTCGCGTTCGTGCTCGACGGCAAGGTCATCGCCGAGGCCACGGCGCCGTTCGTCGCACGCGTGGCGGTGCCGCCGGGCGATCACGAGCTGTACGCGCGGCCGGTGGAGCGCGACCGAGCGGTCGTGGGGCCGCGGGTGCACTTCAGCGTGCGGTGACGACGGCACGGGGCGGGCTGCGTTCTGCGGTCCGTGCGTCCGTGCCTCAGCGCCAGCGCACGACGTCGACGCGCGCCCCGGTCGACACCAGCACGTGGTCCGGCCCCGCGACCTCGACCGCCGCGCCCGCGGGCGCCTGCCACAGCAGCACGCCGCCCATGATGTCGTAGATCGCACCGTTGCCCGCGGCATCGAACGCGACCGCCGCGCCGTCGTCGATGCGACGCAGACGCCGGAGATCGGGCAGCGTCGTGGTCGCGACGACGGTGCCGGTCATGTCGACGATGTCCGAGCTCGTCATCGAGATGCAGTTGCCGCCGCAGTCGGCGTAGTGGCCGACCAGCACGTGCCCCTGGTCGATGAAGCCGTGCGCGACGCCGTCGATGACGCCGGCGAAGTCCTGCGGGTCGTAGAAGTAGGTCGTCGAGCTCGACCAGGTGGGGAAGATCCCTGTGCCGCCGTCGCTGATCACCACGTGCTGGGCGTCGGGGGCGATCAGCGGGATGCAGAGGCCGAAGTCGAACAGCGTGACCGCGCCCGCGACCGCGTAGCTCCCGAGCCCGGTGTTGGTCCACATCCGCGACCACACGCTCGCGTCGTCGGAGATGTCGTGGCCCTGCAGGCTGTCGGACATGACGGAGAGCGAGGACTCCGCCTGCAGTGCGCCGTCGGGCAACGCGTAGATCCGCGTGCCGTCGCGATTCGAGCCGAACATGGGCGTCCAGCGTTCCGTCGACAGCAAGGTGGTGCCGTCACCCGACATCCGCAGGTCTCGACCGGTGCGCGGGAAGCTCGAGATCTCGTTCCAGCTGCAGTCGGCGCCGACGTCCGCGACGTGCAGCACGCCGCCGTGCAGCGCCAGCGCCATGCGACCCGCGGTCGAACCCGCGATGGCGTCGACCTGCCCGACCGTGGGCGCGCGGCCCAGCTCGTCGGTGAGCGTGCCGTGGTCGCCGCCCAGCAGCCAGTGTCCCTGCGCGTAGGAGAAGCTCGGCGAGTCGTCGGTGATGCAGCAGCCCGGCGCGACCGCGGTGATCGTGATCGGGTCGGTGTCGAGCTCGATGAGCGTCGCGGCACCGTCGTTGGTGCGCCACAACACCGCAGCTCCGTCCTCGAGGTGATCGCCGCCGATGTTCGCGAGCACGGTGTCGGGATCGGACACGTCGATCACGTTCCAGTCGACCACCAGCCGCGTGCCCCACCCATGCCACGGCGTGCCCAGTTCGAGCGCGAGCAGCGTGTTGTCGACGTCGTACACGCGGTAGGCCATGCCCTGCTGCGTCCAGTAGCGCGGGGCATCCGCAAACCATCCGCCGAAGCTGCCGGTGAACGCGTCGCTGTCGACGACGCCGGCATCGGCCGAGACGTGGAGGACCTCGGTGGTGCTCTGCTGCGGCGCGTAGACGTGCAGTGCGTCGGGCAACGCGAGCGTGTGGACCCCGAGGAAGCTGTCGGCGACCGACCAACGCAGCGAGCCGTCGAGTTCGTACACCGACAGCGCGGTGCCGCTCGCGGTCCAGACGTAGCTACCGTCGGACGCGACGCCCCAGACGAACGCATACGGCACCGTGGCCGTGGGCGTCCCGGTGGTCGCGTCGACGATCGACACGACGTCGTGCGCGGCGCTGTCGTACGCCAGCGTGCCCGCCGCGATCTCGGCGCGGTCGACCGGGCGGGTCTCGAACAGCACGTCGAGCGTGGCGGCGTCCCACAGCACCAGGTTCGCGCCTGCGTCGAAGGTGACGAAGCGATCGCCGGCGTGATCGCTGGCGACACCACCGACGTGCGTCCGCGCGACCGTACCCTCGCAGGTGCCGCCGCCGTCGGTGTCGCCACCGGTGCCGCTGCTGGACTCGCTGCCTGCGCTGCTCGTGCCGCCCGTGCTCGTGCCGCCCGTGCTCGTGCCGCCCGTGCTCGTGCCGCCCGTGCTCGTGCCCGACGTGCTCGGGTCTCCGCTCGACCCCGTCGCGCCGTCCGTGTCCGCACCGGTGCTCGACGTCGATGAGCCGCCGCTCGAGCCGTCCGTGCCCGTCGCGAGCCCCGAGCTCGACCCCTGCGACGTCGTGGTCTCGACCGCGCCGGTGCTCTCGCCGCTGCTGCTGCCCGAGCCCGAGCCACTGGTCCCGGGCGCCGTGCTGCTCCATCCGTCTTCGCTGCCCCCGAGCGTCGAGTCTCCGCTGGCGCCCCCACTCGAGCTCCCGCTGCTGCCTGCAGTGATCTCCCCGAGGGCGACCTCGTCGCGGCCGCAGCTGCCGAGCCAGGGCACCAGCACCAGGAGCAGCAGTGCGTCACGCGACATCGCAAGGGGCGATGGTCGCGGCGCGACGATCCCGTGTCGCACGCGCGCGCGCGCGTGGGCGTCGACTCACGCCATGGCCGCGCCCCGCCCAGGGCGGCCCAGACCGCGCCCCGCGGCCGCGGCGCGGGGCCACGTCACCCCGACGCCAACGCAGGCATGATCCCCCCGTGACATCCCCCGAGGCCCAACAAGCACTGCAACGCGGACGCGCGCTGTTCGACAACTTCGTGCGCGGCGACGCGGTCATCGGCCTCATCGCCGACGTTCCCGGCACCGAGCGCACCATGATGGAGCAGCTGTGGACCGCCGCGCAGGGCGGGAGCTCCGCAGCGTATCGCACGATTGCGCAGTGCTACTTCGCGGTGCTGCGAACCCTGGGCGCGTTCGAGGGCATCGATCCCGCCGACGCCGACGCGCGGCCGTGGTCGGCGGCGGCGCAGGCGATCGAAGACGACAATCCTGCGCTGCAGGCGAGCTTGCGCGCGTGGGCCGAGGCCGCACGGCTGGGCGATCGCGAGGCCACGCTGCAGTTCGCACGACTGTCGCGACACGCGAGCGCCCAGGTGCAGCGGCTCGCGCTCGCGTCGCTGCAGTCGCTCGCGGACCCGCAGCCCGCCGAGGTCTACCAGACCGGGCTCGTGCACCACTGGCTCGACGAGCTCGACGCCGCCTACGCGTGCCACCGCCGCGCCGCCGAGGCCGGCGACGCCGACGCGATGTTCGAGCTGTACATCGTCTTCGCGCAGGGTCTGGCGGTCGACCCCGACCCCGAGGCCTCGCAGGCGTGGCTCGACCGCGCCGCTGCGGCCGAGCATCCGCGCGCGCTCTACAACCTCGGCGCCGCGTGGGCCTCGGGCAGCAACGGCACCGTCGACATGGCCAAGGCCGCGCAGTACTACACGCGCGCGGCCGATCGCGGCAACGGCCGCGCCGCCGCCACGCTGGCGATCATGATCCTCGGCGAGGAGATCGACGGCACCGCCGAGCAGGCCGCGCGCTGGCTCGATCGCGCCGACGAGGCCGGCTATCCCAGCTGGGAGATGCTCGAGGCCACCGGCTTCGACGATCCGCGCGCCTCGCCGTGAGCGCCGCGGACCGGCTCACCACGGATCGGCGAGCGCCGGATCCGTCAGCAGTGCCTCGTCGGTGAGGCTGTCGAAGAACGCGAGGAAGTCCGCGACCTCGTCGGGCTTGAGCGCGAACGGCTTGACCCGATGATCCACCAGCGGACCGCCCGCGCGGCCGCCGGCGGCGTAGTGATCGAGCACGTCCTGCAGCGTCGCGACGCTGCCGTCGTGCATGTACGGCGCGGTCACGGCGATGTTGCGCAGCGTCGGCGACTTGAACTTGCCCATGTCGGCGGGATCGCCGGTGATCCGCATGAGCCCCTCGTTGCCCTCGGGGTAGGCGCCCGCGCCGTCGAGGTCGTACAGCCCGGTGTTGTGAAACGGCGTCGTGCGTTCGGGCAGCGACGCGAAGTACGTCGAGTCGCTGTAGTCGAAGTTGAAGTGGCAGTAGGTGCACTGGCCCGGGAAGTTGAACAGCGCCCAGCCGCGCTTGGCCGACTCGCTGATCGCCGACTCGTCGCCCTCGAAGAACCACCGGTCGAACGGCGCGCGCCCGGAGATGATCGTGCGCTCGAACGCGGCGATGGCCTGGGCCACGTGCGCCAGCGTGCGCGGCTTTTCCTCGTCGGGATAGGCGTCGGCGAACAGCGCGTCGTAGCGCGGCTCGTCGGCGATGCGCGCGAGCAGGTCGGCCTCGTCGACCAGCCCCTGCTCGATCGGCGTGGTGCCGAACAACGGCCCCAGCGCGTGGGCCTCGAGCTCGAGCAGCGCCGGGTTGGCCCACGCGAGGCTGCCGGCGTACGCGACGTTGGCCAGGCTCATCGCGCTGCGCGGGTGCTGCTGCCCGGTCACGCCCTGCGCGTGGGCGTGGCCGTCGGTGAACGCCAGCGCCTGCTGGTGGCAGCTCGCGCAGCTGTAGCTGCCGTCGACCGACAGCCGCGTGTCGTAGAACAGATGACGGCCCAGCTCGACCTTCGCGGTCGACATCGGGTTGTCGGGCGGCACCCACGGCTCGGGGAAGCCCGGCGGCAACGACCACTGCCATTGCGGCGGCGGTGCGTCGCCACCGGAGCTGCTCTCGCCCCCGCTGCCGGGCTCGCCGTGGGTCACGCGATCGGGCCCGTGCGCATCGCCGCTGCTGCCGTCGTCGCTGCCGGCGCTGGACGACGACGACGACGACGCGTCGCCCGCGGCATCGCCCGACGCCGCAGTCGGGCCGTGGCATGCCGCCACCGCCACCAGCCACACCAGCGGCGCCGTCTTGGGCATCACACGCAGACCGCGTTGTCGTCGGGGTCGATCTCGGCGCAGGAGTTGGCGCAGCCCGGCGGGTCGCAGAAGTCGCACGCGTCGGCGGTCATGTCGACGCAGTCGGGATCGGTCACGCCGCAGCCGCAATCGCAGCCGTCGTTGGTGCCGTAGAACTGCGCCGGACACACCCAGCCCTCGGGCGGCGGCTCGACGTCGTCGACGTCGGTGATGGTGACCGGCACCGTGAGGACGTTGTTGTCGTAGCTGGCCTCTTCGATGACCGCGTCGGGGTTGATGCTCAGCTCGAGCGTGTAGTCACCCGCGGCGACGCCGGTGATGTCGACCCACTGGCAATCGAGGCCCGCGTCGTAGATGTCGGCCCAGCCGACGCTGATGCCCATGTCCTGGCCGAAGCCGTACTGCGCCGGGCCGGCGTCGTCGGTCCACGGCTGCAGGTCGATGAGCGCGAACGCGGACTTGTGCCCGTTGCCGACCTCGTTGCCCTCGCCGTCGAGCAGGCGGTAGCGGGCGTAGTTGGCGAACAGCCACCCACCGCAGCCGCTCATGACGAACAGCTCGGGGTTGTCGACCGGGTTGCCGACGTGGAAGTCCGCGGTGCCGAGGTTGGGCGTGATGGTGGAGAACCGCAGCAGTCGGCGCGCCCCGGTGCCGCCGACGCACATGTCGAGCACGGGACAGCTCTGATCGCTGAACTCGAGCGTCTGCGTGTAGATGCTGGCCTCGGTCTGTTCGAGCACGACCGAGACGTCGAGATCGGGCATGCCCGCGGCGCCGGTGGTGCCGCTGCTGCTGCCCTCGGCCACGCTGGTCGACGTGTCGGAGCCGGTCCCGCTGCTGCCGCCGCTGCCCGAGCTCTCCGCGGCGATCGTCGTGCTCGACGACGAGCTCTCGCTCGCCGCGGTGCCCTCGCTCGAGTCGACCGCGGTGGTCTGCGTGCCGCTTGTGCTGTCCGCCGCGGTGGTGCTCGACGAGCTGCCCTCGCTCGATCCGGTCGTGGCGCCTTCGGACGGACAGCCCAGAAGCGGCCCGCACGCCAGCGCCGCGAGCATGGCGGGGCGCAGCGGCAGACACGCGGCACGGAGGGAGGGCGAGCGGGGGCGGTCGCAGTGCGGCATCGGTGTACGAGGAGGATGGTCGGGCTCGCGAGGTTCCTTCGACCTGCGACGGCGCGGGCGCCGGGGCCGGCGCGCTCCGCGACCGCGCGTCCGGAGCCCGCCTGGGCGGGCGCCGGGTTGTGTTCCGCGCGAGATTGGGGCGACCATGGCGACCGTGGTGCAGCGGGTATCGCCGATGGATCCTGATCCCAGGTTGCTGCGAATCGACGGATGCGTGGCAGCGCAGGCCCCGGCGAGCGGACGACGTCGCCGCGCGGCCGCGATCGCGATCGCCGGCTGGCTCCTCGCGGGCTGCAAGGGCGACGCACCCGCGACGGCCGAGGTCGGCAACGTCGACACCACCCTCGATCCGTCCACCACCTCGGTCGGGCTCGAGAGCTCGGGCGGCACCACGACCGGCGGTCCACACGGCACCGGCACGAGCACCGGCACGGGCACCGAGACCACCGCCGCCGCCGACAGCTCGTCGAGCAGCGCACCGCCGGTGACGTTCGATCTCGGCGGCACACCCGACGCACCGCCCGGACTCGATCAGGGCTGCCACGCGGTCGACTTCCTCTTCGTCATCGACAACTCCGGCAGCATGGCCGCGCAGCAGGCCCAGCTGCTCAACAGCTTCGACGGCTTCATCACCGCGATCCAGGACTCGCTGAAGCAGGTCGACTCGTATCACGTCGGCGTGATCACCTCGGACGCGTACACCGGCAACCAACCCGGCTGCACGGCGATCGGCGATCTGGTGAGCAAGACCGCAGGCTTCGGCGCGGCCGGCATGGACTGCACGCCGTTCGCCGAGGGCAACCGCTTCGCCACCGACAACGACGACCTGCTCGAGAAGTTCCCGTGCATGGCCCAGGTCGGCACCAGCGGCAGCCCGATCGAACAGCCGGTCACAGCGCTCATCGCCTCGCTCGACCCGAGCAAGGCGGAAAACGGCGGCTGCAACGAGGAGTTCATCCGCGACGAGGCCATCCTCGTGGTCGTGATCGTCACCGACGATCCGCCCTACGAGTTCGACCTCGACGATGCCCATCCCAACACCGACACGTCGATGTGGTACGACCTCGTGGTCGAGGGCAAAAACGGCAACGAAGAGGCCATCGTGGTGATCGGCTTCATCCCGTGGTCCAACATCGCCTGCACCGCGGCCGAGAGCCCCAACCTCATCGGCTTCGTCGACGCCTTCGGCGAGCGCGGCGTGAAGGCCAGCGTGTGCGAGCCCGACTACGGCCCGATCTTCGCGATGGCGATCGAGACCATCCAGGGCACGTGCAGCAACTTCACGCCGTGAACCCGCCGCGCGCTCAGCGTGGCGACGGTGGCGGCGGCAGCGGCTCGTAGCGCGCGAAGTACTGGCGCATGAGCCAACGCCGGAACCAGCGGTTGATCCGCGGCAGGTCCACGCACAGCCGTCCCCACAGCACCAGCGCGCGGTGGCCCAGGCTCACGCCGTAGGCGAAGCCGGTGCGCAAGCGATGGGGCCGCAGCGGCGGCACCGGATCGCCCTCGGCCGCGGCCAGCAGCGTGACGAGGTTGCGCGCCACGACCTTGGCCTGCCACAGACACTCGATGGCGCGCTGCATCGTGGGCCACTCGCCCGCGCCGCCGACGATGCGCACCGCGTCGCCGCAGGCGAACAACCACGGATGCGTCGGCGTGCTGCGGGCGAAGCACTGCAGCGTCGGCCCGACCGACAGCCAACCCGCGGCGGTGGTCGGCAGGCCCAGCCGCGCGAGCACCGGCGCGGGACGCAGGCCGCCGGCCCACATCGCGATCGCACAGGGCACGCGCTCGCGTACACCCGCGGCTTCGAGCTCGACGTCGTCGTCCTCGATCGCGGTCACGCGCGTGGACGTGCGCACGTCGACGCCCGCCGCCGCGAGGATCCGCGCGACCCGGGCCGCGATGTTGGGCCGCAGGTTCGGCACCAGGCGCGGCTCGCTGCCGACCAGCGTGACCCTGGGCGCGCGCCGGTCGGGCCGGCCGCCCTGCGCCGCCAGCTCCGCGGCCAGCTCGACGCCGCTGATGCCCCCGCCGACGACGACCACCGGCACCGGCTCGCCGGAACCGCCGAGGCGTTCGCCCAGCGCGGCCTGCAGCGCCTCGAACTGCTCGCGGCGCTTGTGCGCGAACAATCGCGACGCGCCCGGCAGCGCCGGTGGCGGCGCCAGCTCGCTGCCCAGCGCGACGACGATCGTGCGCGCGGTGACGCGGCGGCCGTCCGTCAGCACGACCGCGCGGTCGTCGAGCGAGAGGCCTTCGATCTCGCCCTGCACGAAGCGCGCGCGTGGCAACGACTCGATGTACGCCGCGCTGTGCAGGCACGACTGCGCCGGCGGCAGCACCCCGACCAGCCGCTCCTGCTGCAGCGGCAGGTAGCCGTGCTCGCGCTCGCGATCGACCACGACGATCCGCGGCGGTCGGTCCCCGAGCATGCGGTGCAGCTGGTAGACCACCTCGATGCCGGCGAAGCTGGCACCCAGCACCAGCACGTCGGCGTCGCGCGCCGACCCGGGCTCAGCCGCCGAAGACATGGACCCTGTCCCGCACCGACGCGGGGAAGCGCGTGCGCACGATGCCCTCGACCTCGCGGCGGCTGTGACGCTCGCTGCGGTGCACCAGCACGAGTGCCTCGCCCTCGAACTGCTCTGCGACCGCGATGATCTCGTCGACGTGGGTGTGCCCCCAGCCGCGGGTCTGCTCGACCGTGCGCCGCTGGTCCCACGCGGTGACCTCGTGCACGAGCACGCGCGCGGCGCGGACCTGCGGCTCGCGCTCGAACAGCTCGATCTGCGTGTCGCCGGTGACCGCGAGCACGGTGCTGGTGACCGACTCGGTCACGCGCTCCCCGGCCTGGCGCAGCGCCGCCAGCTCCGCGCCCGCGAGCCCGGCGAAGCGCGGCAACAACCGCTCGCTGCTGCGCTCGACGACCCAGCACAGCGACGGCACGCGGTGGACCGAGCGCAGGCACGACGCCCGCAAGCCGCGGCCGAGCTCGACGCTGTCACCGGGCGCGTGCGGCACGAGGTCGAGCGCGAGCTCGAAGCCCTCGATCTCGCTCCACGCCGCGAAGATGCGCCACAGCGGTGCCTCGATCTCCGCGGGCACGTGCACCTGCGGCGGCGGCAGCCCCGAGAGCTGGCGCTGCGACACCAGGTACGGCAACCCGCCCAGGTGATCCTGGTGGCCGTGGGTGACGAGGATCCGACCGAAGCGCAGCTGCCCGCGCATGCTGCCGCCGACGTCGAACATCAGATCGAGCTCGGGCACCATGAGGCAGGTCTGGATCCCGCCGCGGGTGATGCCCCGCAGCGTGAGACCTGCGACCACGAGCTCGTCTTGGCCCTCGCTCAAGGCGACTGCGACCTCAGGCGACGAAGTTGCGGTTGGGGGTCCACAGCACCGTCGGCGCCGCGGCCGGGCGGGCGCGCGTCTCCGTCGGCGCCGCGCTGGCGCGCTTGATCGACAGCAGCGCGTGCGCGGCCGCGACGACCTTCTGCGGCGACACCACCACGTGTTCCTCGAGGTGGATGTTCTGCGGGATGCCCGGCACGGGGTCCTGACCCAGCACGCGCGTGACCACGGAAGTGCCGGCGGGGTCGAGCGCCTCGAGCGTCGCGCCCTGGATCTCGCGCCCGAGGCTCGCGAACACGCGGTCCTCGTGCACGACCAGCAGCCGCCCGGTCTTGCGCACGCTCGCGAGCACGGTGTCCATGTCCGGCGGCACGATCGTGCGCAGGTCGATGACCTCGGCGTCGATGCCCTCGGCCGCGAGCTGCTCGACCGCGGTGGCGCAGAACAGCGTCGCGCGGCCCCAGGTCACGATGGTCAGATCGCGACCGGTGCGGCGGATCGCGGCCTTGCCCAGCGGCACGCGGAAGTCGTCGGGCAGATCCGGCGCGAAGCCCTCGAACGCGATCGCACGCTTGAGCGTCGCGACCTCCTTGGGATCGGTGGGCTCGCCCGGGAACGCGTCGCCGAGGTTCATGCGGTACAGACCCTTGCTCTCGAACACCAGCACCGGGCCGCGATACTCCGCGGCGGTGCGCAGCAGGCCGTAGACGTCGCGCGAGGTCGTCGGCGCGACGATGGTCAGGCCCGGGATCGAGGCATAGAAGCCCTCCATGCACATCGAGTGGTACAGCGCGCCGCCGTGCAGCGGCTCCACCGGCAGCCGCACGATCACGTTGGCCGCGATGCTGCCGCCCGACGACCACAGCAGGTTGCCGAGGTAGACCAGCTGGTGCAGCGTGTTGAGGCTGTAGTCCGAGAACTGGATCTCGGGCAGCGCGGTCGCGCCGCTGTGCAGCGCGAAGCCGATCGCACTGCCGATGATGTACGGCTCGTTGATCGGCGCGTCGCGGACCTGACGCGGGAAGTCGCCCCACAGCCCGCGGGTCGCCTGCATCACGCCGCCCTTGCGCGCGACGTCCTGGCCGTACAACCACGTCATGGGGTTGGCGCGCAGGATGCCGCGCAGCGCCGAGCGCACGGCACCGTTGATCGAGATGACGGTGGCGCGGCCCTCGGACGGCGGCTCGTGCACGACCGGGAACGGCGCGCGGATGTGGTCGAACACCGACTCGGGCGTGGGCTCGGGCTCCGACGCCGCGACCTCCATCGTGTGCACGATGTACGCGTCGGCCTCGCCACCGACGCGGCCGAGATCGTGGCGCGCGTAGTAGTCCTTGGTCGTGCCGTCCTTGCGCCGCACGATGTCCTCGGGCTGCAAGATGCCGCGCTGCACCAGCGCCTCGCCGAAGTCGAGCAACGGATCGTACTGCTCGAACTTGAAGGTCACGTCGGCGGCGGAGCTGTGGTCGTTGAGGCGCGACAGGTTGCGCACCCACAGCAGCGCCGGCGCCTGCTGCGAGCGGCAGAACTGCGACGCGCGGCGGGTGGTGTCGTAGACGTCGACGAAGTCGTTGCCGTCGCAGCTGAAGTACGCGAAGCCGAAGGCGCGCGCGTAGCTCTCGAAGTCCTTGATGCCGCGACCGTCCTCGGGCAGCACGCTGATCGCGACGTTGTTGTCGGTGACGATCAACAGCCACGGCAGGCGCAGGATCGACGCGCCCGTCATGCCTTCGTGCACGTCGCCCTCGGCGCAGGTGCCGTCGCCGATCACACACACCACCAGCGCGTCGTCGATGCCGCGGGTGCGGTAGCCCTGCGCGTAGCCGACCGACTTGGACACCTGCTGGCCCAGCGCCGACTGCACCGGCAGGGTGTTGAAGCGCATGTCGTTGAAGTGCGCCGTCATCTGCCGACCACCGCTCCACGGGTCGGTCACGCGCGACAGCTGCTGACGCATGTGATCGAGGTGGAAGTCGTCGTAGCCGCACTGCCGCGCCCACATCGCCAGCATCGAGGCCGAACGGTAGTGGCCGCAGATCGCGAAGCGGTCGCGCTCGGCGACGTCGGCGAACGCGAGCGCGCTCGCGGTGCCGTGGATCTCTTCGCCGGGGCCCCAGATCGCGAACTTGACCTGGCCCTTGAGGCACTCCTGCACCACACGCTCGACGTGCATGCGCGCCATGCAGGCCTCGCGGTAGGCCAGCCGCAGCCGCTCGGGCGTGAGCTCGGGAAACTCCGTCAACCGTGCGAGATCGTGGCGCAGCTCGCTGCTGCCGGGACCGGATGCGTCGGGCATGGGACTCGCTCCTGTCGCAGCGCCGGAGTGCTCGCCGTGCCGACGCGCTGCGGCGTGCGCAGCCTAAGCGAAAGCTCCGGCGCGGTAAACGAGAGAACCGGCCCGCAGCGTGCGCCACGGGCCGGTCCTTTCATCACGCGTCGCGATCGCGCGCGTCGCTCACTGGTACGGGTAGCCGCCACCCTGCTGGGGCGGCTGCTGCGGCGGGTACCCCTGCTGCTGCGGCGGGTAGCCCGGCTGCTGCTGCGGCGGGTAGCCCGGCTGCGGCGGATACGGCGCTTGCTGCTGCGGCGGGTAGCCGGGCTGCTGCGGCGGGTATTGCTGCTGCTGCGGCTGCTGCGGCTGCTGACCCATCTGACCGAGGCTGTCGGGCACGCCGGGGATCGACGCGGCACCGGCCTTGATCTGATCGAGGCGAGCCTTCGCCGCGGGCCGCGGATCGGCGCCCTCGAGCTGCTGACGCGACTCGAAGTACGCCTTGACCGAGACCGCCGCCACCAGCGGCCACATGATCGACTCCGCGATCGCGTTGATGACGAGGAACAGACCCGACATCAGGCGGAACATGAAGCCGAAGCTGCCGTCGTTGAAGATGCCGACGACGATGCCCGCGACCACCTGTGCGATCACCAGCACCAGCGACAAGATGATGGTCGCGATGATGGTGCGGACCAGCACCGGCTTCCACACCTCGAAGTTGCGCTTGATGAGATCGACCCAGAGCCTGTCCTCGAACAACCAGATCGGGCCGGCCATGAAGCCGAACGGGATGAGCCCGACCCAGAAGTTGGCGATCTGCAGGCCGCCACGACCGAGCGCGGCCTTGTAGGCGTCGAGCCAGGTGACGCGGTTGCCGAAGTAGGCCTGCGACATGAAGTAGTACAGGCCCGGCACCGCGAGCAGCATGATGAGGCGGCCGAGCGAACCGATGTAGCTGGCGATGCCGTACAGCCCGACGATCCACAGCACGAACGACAGCGCCGCGAAGCCGATCGCCGGGATGCCGATGACCATGATCGTGGGGATCAAGTTCGCGGTCACCTGACCGATCGCGTGCTTGACGTCGCCCATGAAGTTGCCGCCCGAGGCCTCGGCCGCGGCGGCGGCTTGATCGAGTCCCTGCCCGACCTGCTGCATGCCTTGGTTGAACTGCTGCTGCGGCGTCGCGGGCGGATAACCCTGCGGCGGCATGCCCGGCTGCGGCGGCATGCCCGGCGGCGGACCGAAGCCCTGCTGCATGCCCGGCTGCGGCGGCATGCCCGGTTGCGGCGGCATGCCCGGCTGCGGCGGCATGCCCGGTTGCGGCGGCATGCCCGGCGCACCGAAGCCCTGCTGCATGCCCGGCTGCGGCGGCATGCCCGGCGCACCGAAGCCCTGCTGTGGCGGCATGCCCGGTTGCGGCGGCATGCCCGGTTGCGGCGGCATGCCCGGTTGCGGCGGCATGCCCGGCGCACCGAAGCCCTGCTGTGGCGGCATGCCCGGTTGCGGCGGCATGCCCGGTTGCGGCGGCATGCCCGGCGCACCGAAGCCCTGCTGTGGCGGCATGCCCGGTTGCGGCGGCATGCCCGGTTGCGGCGGCATGCCCGGCGCACCGA
>JAIBBS010000247.1 GCA_019694555.1 Nannocystaceae bacterium | reverse complement strand
CGGCCTCGCTGCGCTGCATCGACCTGCCGGGCTATGGCTTCGCGCGCGTGACCGCGGCGGTGCGCGACGGCTTCGCGCCGATGGTCGAGGACTACCTGCTCTCGCGCGCGACGCTCAAGCTCGTGCTGGTGCTGGTCGACTGCCGCCGCGAGGTCGACGATCGCGATCAGAGCCTGCTCGAGTTCCTCGCCGCGCGGAAGCTCGCCGCGCTGGTGGTCGGCACCAAGGCCGACAAGCTCGGCGCCGCCGCGCGCGGTGTCTGGGTCGCGCGCGCGAGTGCGGCCGCGGCACTGCCGCGGGGCGCGGTGTTGCTGACCGCGGCGCGCACGGGCCTGGGCATCGATGGCCCGCGCAGCCTGCTGGACGCGATCGTGCGCAGCTGCGGGCTGACGGCGTGAGCGCGGCGGCCACTCGCGCGGCCCAGGCCGCCGACGTGAGCGTGATCGCGGCGATCGAGCGCGCGTGCTTCGCGTCGCCGTGGACCGCGGCGATGCTCGCGGAGGAGATCGCGCGGCCGCTCGCGCGCGTGGTCGTGCGCGAGGATCCGCCCGGCGTCGTGGTGGCGTACCTGTGCGCGTGGTACCTGCCCGGCGAGGCCCACCTGCTGCGCATCGCGGTGCAGCCCGACGCTCGCGGTCGCGGCCACGCGCGCGCGCTGGTCGGTGAGCTGTTGGCACGGGCGGCCGCGGCCGGCTGCGAGCACGTCGACCTCGAGGTGGCGCGCGGCAACGAAGCCGCCGTGGGCCTGTACCGCGCGCTGGGCTTCGTCGAGGTCGGCGTGCGCCCGCGCTACTACAGCGCGCCGCCCGACGACGCGTTGCTGCTGCGCGCGACGATCCCGCGACCGTGAGCGCACGCACCGGGCCGCGCTGGACGCTGCCGCGGACGATGCTCTAAGACACGGGCTGTCCGTGCCGACGCAGTTCGAGGCCCAGCTCGTCGCCAACCGCACGCTCGGTGGCGGCTACGTCGTGCTCGAGTTCAGCGCGCCCGCGGGCCGGCTCGACGGCGTGGTGCCGGGGCAGTTCGTGATGCTGCGCGGCGCGTGGGGCCGCGAGCTGCTCAACCCGCGCGCGTTCAGTGTGCTGTGGAGCGAGCCCGACGGCCGCTTCGCGGTGATGCTCAAGGCCTACGGTCGCGGCACCACGCGCATGGTCGCGATGCAGCCGGGCGATTCCATGACCGTGACCGGGCCGCTGGGCCGCGGCTTTCCGCCGCCAGGGCAGGGCAGCGTGCAGCTGCTCGTCGCCGGCGGCGTGGGCCTGCCGCCGCTGCACCTGCAGGCGCGCGTCGCCGTGCAGGCGGGACACGGCCGCGCGCTCGAGCTGTTCTACGGCGGACGCAACCGCGACGACCTGGTGCTGCTCGACGACTTCGAGCGCTGGGGCATCGCGGTGCAGTGTGCGACCGAAGACGGCAGCGTCGGTGCGCGCGGCTTCGTGACGGTGCCGCTGCGCGAGCGGCTGCTGCAGGCGCGCCGCGACGGCGCGCGCGTCGAGGTGCTCTCGTGCGGACCCACGCCGATGCTGCGCGCGGTCCGGGCGCTGGCGCTCGAGCTCGACGTGACCGCGTGGCTGTGCCTCGAGGAAGAGATGGCATGCGGCTTCGGCGTGTGCCTGGGCTGCGCGGTGCCGGTGCACGGCGAGCGGCCGTATCGCTACTGCTGCACCGACGGGCCGGTGTTCGAGGCCAGGCAGGTGCGCTGGTGAGCGCGCCGCCGCGCACCGCCGCGCTGCCGCGCGAGCGCGTCGATCTGCGCTGCGGCTTCGGCCCGCTGACGCTGCCGCACCCGATCCTCGCGGCCTCGGGCTGCTTCGCATACGGCCAGCAGTTCGCCGACTTCATGGACCTGCGTCGACTCGCGGGTCTGTCGACCAAGGGCATCTCGCCCAAGCCGCGCTTCGGCAATCCGCTGCCGCGCATCTGCGAGACCGCGTCGGGCATGATCAACTCCATCGGCCTCGAGAACGTCGGCGCCGAGGCGTTCCTGCGCGACAAGTTACCGTACCTGTCCGCCGCGGGACTGTCGGTGTGGGTCAACTTCTTCGGTGAGGACTTCGACGGCTACGTCGAGTGCGCGCGCCTGCTCGACGCCGGGCGTGGGCACGGCATCGACGTGCTCGAGATGAACATCTCGTGCCCCAACATCAAGAAGGGCGGCATCGAGTTCGGCACCGTGCCCGAGGTCGCGCATCGGCTGACCAAGGCCTGCGTCGCGGCGACGTCGCTGCCGATCGTGGTCAAGCTGACGCCCAACGTCTCCGACGTCGTCGCGATGGCGCAGGCGGTCGCCGAGGCCGGCGCCGCGGGCGTGTCGCTCATCAACACCATCACCGCGATGGCGATCGACGTGCGCACGCGTCGGCCCCGCATCGCGACCACCTACGGCGGGCTCTCGGGCCCCGCGATCAAGCCCGTCGCGCTGCGGATGGTCCATCAGGTCCACCGCGCGCTGCCGCAGCTGCCGATCTGCGGCATGGGCGGCATCCTGAGCGGCGAGGATGCGCTCGAGTTCATCATGGCCGGGGCCAGCTGCGTGCAGGTCGGCACTGCCAACTTCGCTCGGCCCGACGCGTCGCTGCGCGTGCTCGACGAGCTGCACGCGCTGATGGCCGAGCTCGGCATCGCCACGGTCGCCGAGGTCGTCGGCTGCGTGCAGCCGATCGAGCCCGAGACGCCGTGGAATCCGGCCGCCGCGTCAGCCCCAGACGCCGAGGCCGGCAAGCGCTGAGGCCGTCGGCGCGCCGAGGCCGACATCGCGCCGACGCAGCCGGACCCCGCGTCGCCATCGTGCCCGCAACGCGCCGCGGCAGCCGCCCGCGCGGGCTTGTGCGCCCACGGCCGCCTCGGATACGCTCTGGTTCGCGAAACGATGGGAAGTCGTGCCGAGCCATGGCGTGCGCGCGTCGCTGCAGCGGTGATCGATGCTTCACCGGACTACGCAGCCACGCTGATCAGCAAGGCGATGGGCGCGGCGGCGCGCATGCGTCTGCCGCCCAAGCTGGGGCGCGCGGCGATCGGCGCGTACATCCGCTACTTCGGCGTCAACCCCCACGACATCGACCCGCTCGCGCTCGAGGACGGCTTCGAGAGCTTCGACGCCTTCTTCACGCGACCGCTGCGCCGTGGCGCGCGCTCGATCGATCGCAGCGCGCGCACGCTGGTGTCGCCGTGTGACGGCGAGCTGCGCGAGGTCGTCCCGATCGAACGCATCGACACCGAGGTCGTGGCCAAGGGCCAGCGCTTCACCGTCGGCGAGCTCATCGCGGACGAAGCGCTGGCGCAGAAGTTCGTCGGCGGCCAGGCCGCGACGATCTACCTGCACCCGCGCGACTACCACCGCGTGCACGCGCCGTGCGACGCGCTGGCGTGGCGGGTCTCGCTGGTGCCCGGGCGCTTGCTGCCGGTCACCGCCGCAGCGGTGGCCCGCGTGCCGCGGCTGTTCGCGCTCAACGAGCGCATGGTCCACGTGCTCGAGACCGGCCACGGTCACGTCGCGGTGGTGATGGTCGCGGCGTTCGGGGTCGGTCACATGACCTGCGCCTATCACCGCTTCTCGCCGCATCCGCGCGAGCTGCAGGTGCACGCGTGCGATCCACCGGCGCGGCTGCGCAAGGGCGACGAGATCGGCGTGTTCCACCTCGGCAGCACCGTCATCGTCGTGACCGAGCCGGGCATGGAGCTGCTCGAGCCGCACATGCCCACGCCGCTGTTGCTGGGGCAGCCGCTGCTGGAGGACGCCGCGCCATGACGCAGTGGTCGACCGCGCCCGAGCAGTGGCGTGCGTGGATCACCGAGGACGCGATCACCGGCGCGCCCGTGACGCAGCTCGATGCGTGGGACGCCGAGGTGATCGCACTGCTGGGCACGTTGCCGTTCGGTGCCAGCCACGGCGTCGAGTCGCTGCCGCTGCAGCGCGCGACGCTGCCGCCCTCGGACAGCATGCCGACGATGGTGCGGCCGGCGCCCGAGGGCGTCGACGGCGGTGACGAGGACGACGACGCGGCCAAGACGCTGGTCCACGGCGCGCGCGTGTTCGACGACGAGCCCGCGCTCCCGCCCGCGCCCCCGCTCGAGGTCTCGCTGCAGTCGAGCGCCGGCGCGCTGCAGATCGAGCTCGAGCCCGTGCCGCAGCAGGGCGCGGACGGCTGGTACATCCCGCCGCTGACCGACAGTGCACGCGCGGCCAAGGTCGCCGAGCCACGACCCGACGCGACGGTGATCGCCCCGCCGCCGCCGCCGCCCGCGGGCGCGACGATGCCGGCCCCGGTGCCCGCGGCCGCGACGATGCCGGCCCCGGTGCCCGCGGCCGCGACGATGCCGGCCCCGGTGCCGCCCGCGGGCGCGACGATGCCGGCCCCGGTGCCGCCGCCGCCGGAGTTCGGCGCCGTGCCCAGCGAGTTCGAGGCGCGTGCCGACGCTGCGATTCGAACCGGCACCACGCTGATCCCGACCGAAGCGCCCGACGCAGCGGCGTCGCAGACCGCGGGCGTGATTATCGCGAGTCGCGAGCCGGAGCCGCAGGTCGAACCGCCGCCGCCACGTCGCGCGAGCAAGATCGTGATCGCCGACCCCGGCGGCACGCAGATCGCCGTCGCGCCGTCGTCGGGCGCCGTCGCGCTCGATGCGGCCGAGTCGCTCGAGGCCGAGATCGACCCGGAGGTGCTCGAGTCGTCCGACCTGATGGAGGCGTACGAGCCGGCTCCGCCGCCGCGCCACTCGTCGTCCACGCGCAACGAGATGCCGCCACCGCCTCCGCCGGCGCGCGAGCCCGACGGAACCGCGGCCGAGGAAGCTGCGCCGGACGCCGCGCGGGCCGAGCCGCCGCGCGCCGAACCGCCGCCGGCCCCGCGCCCGGCGCCATCGCGACCGGCCGACGCCGGCGCGACCACCGGTCGAACGCTGCCGCCGACCTCCGAGCCGCACTGGGTCGAGTCGGTGTTCGCCGAGCACTACGGCGCGCTCGCGCGTCCGCACGCCGATCGCATCGCGCAGGCCGAGGCTGCGTTCGCGATGGAGATCGCGGGCCTCGTGGCAGGGAGCACCGCGATCGACGTCGGCTGCGGCGACGGCCGCCACGCCGGTGCGCTCAGCGACGCGGGCGTGCGCATGGTCGGCCTCGACGTGTCGGCCGCGCAGCTGCGCGCGGCCGCGGACTCGGTCGGACCGTCGCTGCCGAACATGCGATGGGTGCACGGCGACGTCCGCGATCGCGTCGTCACCGACACCTTCGACGCGGTGCTGTGCCTGGGCACCACGGTCGGCTACTACGACGAGCCGCAGAACCGCCGCGTGATCGAAGGGCTGCGTGATCTGTGCCGCGTGGGCGGGCGCGTGGTGATCCACGTCATCAACCGCGACTATGCGGTGCCGCGGCTGCCTGCGCGGACGTGGTGGCAGGGGCAGGGCTGCGTGGTGCTCGACGAGGTCGACTTCCTCGATCGCACCAGCCGCATCAACGTGCGCCGCACGATCGTGTTCGAGGACGCGCGGCAGTTCGAGCACGGCTATGCCGTGCGCGCCTACTCGCTGCACGAGCTCGTCGGGAGCTGCGAAGCGGTGGGCCTTGCGGTCGTCGAGGTCTCCGGCAGCCGCCACACCCGCGGGCGGTTCTTCGGTGCGACGTCGCCCGACATCTGGCTGGTCTGCGAACGGCGTTGACAACCTGTCCGGGTTGTGGCCGCTCGGCGGTCGTTCCGGCAGGGGTGCTCCGGATCACCGACCTGCGCGCCCGTGACCGGTTTGTCACGGTATGACCGTGTTGGTGGTCGGGGTGAAACCGATCGGCCCGTTCTGGCGTTGTCCAGGTGCCGGCGGCGCTTGACGGCGACGTCTCGGTGCCCAACTTGCACGGAAGTCGCAGCACAGAGGAACCGGCCGAGGGCCGCAATCGTTAACGTCCTCGGGGCAACACTCCGGGGAAGAGTCCGCGGCAGCACGCGGTCGAAGGCCGAATCCTCGAGTTTCCAGCCACCGAACGAGGCAGGACTATGGCACGCAAGGTCACACGCGGTTCACCGCCCCGGCTCGCTCGCGCGAGGCAGACCCGTACCTGGAAGACCGGGCGGGTCGCCGCGCCGGCGGAAGCGCCGACGGAAGCGGCCGCTCCGGCCGCGCCTGCCGCGAGCAGCGGCGGCGACGACGACGGCGAGTCCACCCTGGGCGTCTACTTCCGCGAGATGTCGGGGCTGGGCGTGATGTCGCCGGATCAGGAGCTCGCGGCCGCGGTTCGCATCGCGAACCTGCGCGTGGAGCACTGGCGGCGGATCCTGTCGTATCCGCCGTTTGCGGAGCCGATCGCCGACTTCGCGCTCGAGCAGTGCAGCGCCGAGGACAAGCCCGCCGCGGAGCTCGACGCGCTGCGTCGCTCGGCCCGGGCGCTGCGCGATCGCGAGACCAAGAAGAACCAGGACGCGTTCGAGCGCGACCGCCGGCTCGCGGCGGAGGCGCTCTCCTACGCGGACGTGGACGGGATCGTCGCGGACCGCGTGTTGGCCGATCTCCAGCTGCTGGAGGCTGGCCAGCGCGAGGGCGTGAGCATGAACGTGCGCCCCGCGCGGCGTGGCAGCAAGCCGTTCGGCGACTACGTCGGGCGCGTGCGTCAGAGCGCCACGATGTTGCGCGCGGCCAAGAACCAGTTCGTGAAGTCGAACCTGCGCCTGGTCGTGTCGATCGCGCGCCGCTTCAACCATGGCCGGATGCCGCTCCAGGATCTGATCCAGGAGGGCAACATCGGCCTGATGAAGGCGGTGGATCGCTTCGATCACCGCAAGGGCTTCCGCTTCTCGACCTACGGCAGCTGGTGGATCCGGCACGCGATCTCCCGCGCCATCGCGGACAAGGGCCGCGCGGTGCGCTTGCCGGTGCACATGATCGACGCCTACCACAAGGTCTCGAAGGCGCGGCGCGAGCTGGAGACGCTCAAGGGCCGCGACCCCACCGCCGAGGAGCTGGCGCGGCACACCGGCCTGGCCGCGACGAAGATCGAGAAGATGGACACGCTGCTGCTCGAGGCGCCCGTGAGCCTCGACCGCACGGTCTCGGAGGCCGATGGTCGCAAGGTCATCGACTTCATCGAGGACGAGGGCAACGTGCAGCCGGGCGAGAGCCTCGAGGCGGACGCGCTCTCGGAGCAGGTCCGCGAGGTCATCGGTGCGCTGCGTCCGATCGAGGCCGACATCTTGCGCAAGCGCTTCGGTCTCGGCGCGGATCAGGAGCTGACGCTCAAGGAGATCGGCGAGCAGTACTCGCTGTCGCGCGAGCGCATCCGTCAGCTGCAAGAGCAGGCGCTGGGCAAGATCCGGCGCGAGCTGCAGCGGCGCGACCTCATCTAGCCGCGGGCCGCACCCGCGAATGTCCGCGCGCGACGCCCCGTACCCCCGTGCGGGGCGTTTTCGCGTACGCTCGCGGCGTGCGCTCCGGGGTGCTCGCCGTGCTCGTGCTCGTCGCCTGCGGCGAGGGCCCGCAGGTCTCGCCGGCGCAGGGACGCGTCGCCGGCGGTGACGCGCTGCGCTTGGTCGGCGACGGCTTCGTCGGTCATGGACCTCCGGTGGTGTTCATCGGGCCGCGCGCGGCCAAGGGCGTCGTGATCGAGAGCGACCGCGTGCTCCGGTTCGTGACGCCCGAGGGCGAGGCGGCGGGACCGGTCGACATCCACGTCGAGTTCCTCGACGGCACCACGCGCGACTTCCCGCAGGCGTTCACCTACGAAGAGCAAGGTGCCGTGCTGCGGCTCGGCGATTCGCGCTGACGCGCGCGGCTCGGTCGATGGCCGGACGCTCCGCTTCCTCGCGGCGTGCTCGTCCAAGCCGGTCAACGGGCCCCTCGTCGTCCGCTCGCTCCGCGAGCAGAGCCGGTCCGCATCCGCGCACGGGCTCTCAGCCCGCGCAGCACATCGTCGTCGGCGTCGTCGGCGAGGCCTCGCCGCTGGCTGCGACGGGGTTGGCGGCACAGAAGGCCGTGGGCGGGCCGAGCAGGAACGCCGCGCTGCCGGTGGTGTTCACCGCCGAACCCGCGTGGCACTCGCCGTCGGCCGGCACCGACGCGGACACCGGCGGGTTGCAGATGTTGCTGAACATCGTGAGCGTCGAGCCATCGCACACGCCGACTGGGTCACCACAGGTGCACTCGTCGCAGCCGCGCGCGTCGTCGACCCCCGCGTAGTAGACCTCGCGCAGCGCGTCGAAGTCCGCCGGGCACTCGACGTCGCCGGCCTGCCACACGCACAGCGCCTCCGCGTCGGCCAGCGGCGCACAGAGCTCGCCCTCGGCGCAACCGTCGAGCAGCTCGGCGCCGCCGCAGGCGGTGCCGGTCGCGGCGAAGCTGGCCGGGGGCAGCTGCTGACTCGCGATCGGGCTGCACATGCCGCCCTCGATCGCCACCGGATCCGCGGTGAAGTGGGCGTTGGCGGGAAGCGTGGGGATGACGTTGCAGATCGTCGTGAAGACCTCGATGTTCTGCGGCGAGCCCTCGCTGCAGCTCGCGTCGGTGCCCCAGAAGTGGATCGTGGTCGACAGCGCGCAGCTGGCCCCGATCGGATCGCCGCAGGTGCAGCCGCACTCCGCCGGATCCGCGATGAGGCCCTCGCCCCCGAGCGCGAGCGCCTCGGGATAGGCTTCGGGGCAGGCCGGCGGCACCGCGCCGAAGTGCGCCTTGCGACGCACGACCGGGCCGGTCCAGCCCTCGGGCAGCTCGAGGCACGCGTGGGAGGCCGGGCACACCGCCGGCGCGCCGGTGGAGTCGGCCGAGCCGCTGTCCGAGCTGCCCTCGCCGCTGGTCCCGTCCGACGTGCTGCCGTCGGTCGCGCTGGCGCTGGTCGTCGTCGGGCTCGAGGTGCTGGTCAGCGAGGTGGATGCGGTGGAGCTGCCGGTGGTGCCGTCGCCGCCGGCATCGTCGTCGTTGCCGCACGCGGCGAGCAGCGAGGCGAGGCACAGCACGGCGCGCGCGCGAGAGGACCAAGCCATGCTCGGATCATACCGCAGCCGGCTCGGTGCGGGCAGCGCCCGGGATCACGCGCGCTCGAGCTGGAACAGCTTCTGACCGATCAGCACCAGCGAGCCGAACGGCACCACCTGGCCGTTGCGCACGCGCATGTAGGTGCCGTTCGAAGAGCCGAGGTCCTCGAGATAGATGCCTTGATCGTCGCCGACGATGCGGCAGTGCCGGCCCGAGACGTAGCCGTCGTGCGGGAAGGTGATGTCGCCGACCTCGCGGCCGATGCCGATGCCTTCACCCGCGATCGGGAACGCGCTCGACGCCATCGACGGGTCGACGAGGATGCTGACGCGGCCCCAGTAGCCCGGGTTGGGACTGCCCATGCGCTCGGTGCCGTCGTCGGTGGGCGTGGGCTCGGGCAGCTCTTCGTAGACCAGCAGCTCCTGGCCCACGCGGAAGAGGTCGCCGTTGCGCAGCTCGCTGCGTCCGGTGAGCTTGACGAAGATGCCGTTGAGCGAGCCGCGGTCCTCCACGCTCACGCCGTCCTCGGCCGCACGCAGCAGCGCGTGCTGCGGGTCGAGATACGCGTCGTCGTCCCACGGCGGGCCGGCGTCGCGGCCGACGTCGAGGATCTCGCCGGCCGCGAGCACGCGCTCACCGATGGGCTGGCCGTCGGGTCCGAGCATCACCAAGCGGACCGGCACGCCGGGGGCGGGGGACGCCGCGACCGGCTCGGGCGCGGGCGCGGGCACCGGTACCGGCGCGTTGCCGGGCGCCGTGCTGCTCGAGACCACCGGGGCTGCGGTGCCCATCGGCGGCGCGGGCGGGGCCTCGTCGACCGGCGGCACCGGCGGTGCGACGGGCATCGGCATCGCATCGGTCGTGGCCAACGCGACGTCGCGCGCGTTGCCGACGAAGATCGTCTGGGCGTTGCCGACGTCGGCGGGCGCCGGCGCGGCGGCGAGCGGCGTGCCGCAGCGACCGCAGAACGCGAAGCCCGGCGGGCTGACGAAGGCGCACTTCGAGCACGCCAGCGCGGGCGCCTCGCCGAACTGCATCGGCAGGCCCGCGCCGGCGGCCGTGGGCGCGGAGCCCTGCGGACGCGTGGACGCAGTGCCGATCGACGGCGGCATCGAGCCCGCGGACGGCGGCGCGCTCGGGGGCGCGGCCGGCTGCGGCGGTGCCATCGGCGGCTGCGGAGGCATGGGCGGCATCGGTGCCGCTTGTGGCGGAGGCATCGGCGGGGCGCCCATGGGCGGTGGGCCCATCGGGGGCGGGCCCATGGGCGGTGGGCCCATGGGCGGTGGGCCCATCGGGGGCGGGCCCATCGGCGGAGCAGCCATGGGCTGCGGCGGCATGGGCTGCGGCGGCATGGGCTGCGGCGGCATGGGCTGCGGCGGCATCGGTGCCGCCTGCGGCGGCGGACCCATGGGTGGCGGACCCATCGGCGGCGGACCCATGGGCGGCGGGCCCATGGGCGGAGGGCCCATGGGCGGAGGGCCCATGGGCGGAGGGCCCATCGGCGGCGCGCCCATCTGCGGCGCGGGCATCGGGCCACCGGGCACGGCACCGCCGGGCGGCGGCAGCGGGCCGCCGGGCACGGCCGCGTTGCCCGGAG
>JAIBBS010000048.1 GCA_019694555.1 Nannocystaceae bacterium | reverse complement strand
GGTCGCGGTGTTGCGACGCGGCACCACACCCGCGGGCGCGACCTTGGGCGCCGCCGCAGGACGAACGCCCTGCGTGCTGGGACGGACGCCCTGCGCGGGCGCGGCCGCGGCCGCGGCCGGCTTCGCCGCCGCGCGTGCGGGCTCGGCCGCCGCCGACGGAGCCGACGGCGTCTCGTCGACGCGGCGGATCGGACCGTCTTGCCACGGGAACGGCTTCTCGCCGAAGTGCTCGAGCAGGTAGCGAGCCAGCAGCGCGTCGCTGGGCTGCACGCCGATGCGCGCGCACAGCCGCTCGAGATCCTGCTGCATCGCCGCCGCGGTGGGGTAGCGCTCGGCCGGATCGACCCGCAGCGAGCGCATCAACACCGCCTCGAGATCGGCGGGGAAGTTGGGCACCACCGACGACGGCGGCGGGATGTTGCCCGTGAGGATCTGATGCAGGATCGCGAGCTCGTTCTCGCCGCGGAACAACCGCTGCAGCGTGGTCAGCTCGTACAGCAAGATGCCGATGGCGAACACGTCGCTGCGGCGATCGACCGGATCGGCGCGGCACTGCTCGGGCGACATGTACGAGGCCTTGCCCTTGAGCATGCCGGCCTGCGTCACGTGCGTGGCCGCGGCGGCCTTGGCGATGCCGAAGTCGACCAGCTTGACCTTGCCGTCGTGGCTGACCAGCACGTTGGTCGGCGACACGTCGCGATGCACGATCATCAGCGGGCGACCGTCGCGATCGGTGCGCTCGTGCGCGTAGTGCAGCGCCGCGGTCACGCCCAGCGCGATGCTCAGCACCACCGGCAGCGGGATGGCCTCGCCGCGCGCCTGCGCGCCGCGGAGGATCGTGCGCAGGTTCTCGCCGTGCACGTACTCCATCGTGAAGAACGGCTCGTCACCGTCGGTGCCGATGTCGAACACGCGCACGATGTTGGGGTGGTCGAGCGTGGCCGCGAGGTGGGCCTCGTCGCGGAACATCCGCACGAACTCGGGATCCTCGGCGAGCTGCGGCAAGATGCGCTTGATGACGACCGCGCCGGTGTTCGGCGGCGCGCCGCGGGGCCGGCCCAGGAACAGCTCGGCCATGCCGCCCACCGCGAGACGTCCGAGGACGTCGTAGCGTGAGGACAAGTCGCCGCCGCTGCCGCTCGGACGCGGCATGGCGGGCGCGTCGCGTTCCGGTACCACCCACGCCCATGCTATCAGAGGCGGCTGCAGGGCGGCGACGCGCAGGCCTCGTGGAGCCACCGACGGGGCCGCGCAGACCCCTGCGCGGGCGCGCGACGACCAAGCGATGGGGAAGGGCGGCCCGCCCTTGCCCTCCGTCGGGCCGAGCCCGCCGGAGCCTCCCCATCCCTCATCGCCTCGCGCCTTGCTCTGCGTCGTGGATGCGACGCGAAGCGTCTGATCCCCGACTCAGGACTGCGCCGCGGCGAGCATGCGCTCGACGCTGTGTCGGTACTCGGCCTCGCTCATGCCCAGCGCGGCCGCGAGGGTCGACAGGACGCGGTCTTCTTCGTCGAGCACGAAGCCGTCCGCGGTCGCGATCTCGAACGCGGCCCCCAGCAGCTGCTCGCGTGCGGCCGGAGCCAGCGTCCGCGCGAGCGCGCGCGCAGCCGTGAGCCACGCGCCGGGGTCGGCGCGCGCGTGCTCGCGCCCGCGATCGAGCGCCGCCGGGTCGATCGCGTGCCCCGTGAGGCGCTCGTAGACCGCATCCAGGCTCGCGCGGGTCTCGTCCGCCTCCAGCGCGTCCGCGGCGACCACGCCCAGGAGCACCTGCAGCGCCTCGCCGCCGGGATCGGTCCACGTCGCCATGCTTCGGCTCGGTTCTACCACGGCGCGGCGGGGCCGGTCGCCGCGTCTGCGACCGGCCGTGACGAGAGGTCACGGCACGCGCAGCTCGAGTCCCACGGTCGCGCGCACACCCGCGGGCTTGGGTCGGTGCACCTGCACCGCGTCGACGACGAAGCGCGGCCGCGCGAGCGCGACGATCGCGTCGACGCCGGCGAAGAAGGCGACGAACGGCCGCGGCGAGACCCCGATCGCGCCGCCGACCGAGAACAGCCCGAAGCCGCGGGCGTCCCGCCCGGTCTGACCGCTCTGGCCCAGCGGCCGCGCCGACATCTGCCCGCCCTCGAGCCCCAGACACAGCGGGAACTCCAGCACGCGCCACACCGGCACGCCGCAGCCGCGGCCGCGCACGGTCCACGCGTCGATCGACGCGCCTTGGGTCTTGGTCGCGTCGACGAACGCCGGACGCGGCGCGAGGTAGATCGCCGACAGCTCGGCGCGCCAGTACGGGCCGATCATGCCCGCGCTCACGATCGGACCGAAGCCGAGCTTGGGCAGCACGTTGGCCGCGAGCACGCCGTCGGCCCGCAACGCGAAGCGAGCGAGCCGCAGGCGGCCGCGTCGGCGCGGGGGATCGCGCGGCGGCGGCGACACCGTCACCACGACCTCGTCCGGCGGCGGTGGTTCGACCTCGGGCGGCGGCGCGGCGAGGCTGCGATCGACCGCGAGCGGATCGGCTGCGACCGCGGCGATCAGTGCGGCCCCGTCGGCGAGCGCGTGGCAGTCGGGCGAGCTGAGCCGATGCTCACTGGTGCCGCTGTCGGTCTGGGTCCGCAGCGACAGCGCGAAGCCGCCGGGCGCGGTCGTGACGGTGCCGTCGATGCGCACGCCTTGGGTGCGTGCGTCGGCGCCGAGCAGCTCGGCCAGCCGCGTGCGCAGCTCGGGCTCACCGGGGCATCCGCTCGGCGCGCGCCAGCGGATCTCGATGCCGTGGCGCACCGACTCGGCCGCGCCACCGGAGCTCGCGCCGGTGGGATCGTCGGAGGCCCCGCCGGGCTCGGCGACAGCGGGCGCGGTCTCGGGCCGCGGTGGCCCCAGCAGCGCGAGCGCGACGAGCCACGGCAATGGCAGCACGGCCACGATGGTAGCAGGCGGGTGCCTCGAGCGTGACGCCGTGGGGCGCCCGCGTTTGACGCGTGCGACGCGGCGCGGCTACCTTGAGCAGGAGCGTTTCGCGATGGCCAACATCGAACCCGCGTTGCAGTCCGCCGCCGAGCAGGCGGAAAACGATCGCCTCGGGCGGATGCTGCTGGGCGCGATCGGGGCCGCGATCGCCACCGGCATCGGCGGCAGCGACTACGGCGAGCTCAAGGATCGCTTCCGCCGGGCCGCGACCAAGGATCCCATCGACACGCTGCTGGCGACCGTGCTCGGCGGCGGTGCGCTGTTCCACCTGCTCGAGCGCGGCAAGAACCCGCGCTGCAACACCTACTGGGACTCGGTGCTGTACGTCGCGACGAGCCTGTCGGTGGGCTACGACGACGTCTTCCCCAAGACCCCGGCGGGCAACGCGGTCGCAGCGTTGGTGCAGAGCTTCGGCCCTGCGCTGGCAGCCGGCGCCCTGTCGCCGCCGGCCGCGGATTCGGCTGCGGCGACGCAGCAATCTGCCGAGGTGCAGCGGCAGATCCTGACGCAGCTCGAAGAGATCGCTACGCTGTTGCGCGCGCAGGCGGCTGCCCGCGACGGCTCCCGATGACGACACGCACGCGATCCACCACGACGAAGCCTCGAGCGAAGACGCCGGCGGCGAAGGCCAGCGTGGCGAAGACGGCCGGCGCGAAGACGGCCGCGAAGAAGGCCGCGAAGAAGGCCGCGAAGAAGGCCGCGAAGACGGCCGGCGCGAAGGCGGTCGCGAAGGCGTCCGCGAAGACGGCGAGCGCGAAGGCGCCGTCGACGACCACGCCGGCGGGCCGCACGACCAAGGCCGCCAACAAGACCGTCGCGACCGATGCGTCGGTCGAGGCGTTCCTGGCCGCGCTGCCGCAGCCGCGGCAAGACGAGTGCCGCGCGCTCGCGGCGATGATGACGGAGGCCACCGGCGCCGGCGCGAAGATGTGGGGCAAGGGCATGGTCGGCTTCGGCGACTGGCACTACCGCCACCCCAGCGGCCGCGAGGGCGACTTCTTCGAGCTGGGTTTCTCGCCGCGCAAGGGCGCGCTGACGGTCTACGTCAGCGGCGGACTCGACCCGCACGCCGCGCTGCTGGCCAAGCTCGGCAAGCACACCACCGGCAAGGGCTGCCTGTACCTCGGCAGCCTCGGCGACGTGGATCGCGGCGTGCTCGCGACGCTGCTGCAGCGCGGCGTGGCGCAGCTGCGGCGGGCCTAGCCGCGCGGCCGGGCTGCTCGTCGCGGCGCGCTACGTCGCGGCGAGCCGACGCGCGCGCTGCAGCAGCGCGGCGTAGCGGACACCGAATTGCAGCGCCCACGGATCGAGCAGCGCCAGCGCCTCGGCAGCGAGCGCGCGCGTGCGCTGCGGATCGCGGGCGGCCTCGGCCAGGCCCAGCAGCGCGCGCGCGCGATCGGCCGGCGGTTGATCGCCGCCGAGTTGGCGCGCGCGCTCGAACCACACCGACGCGGCGATGGGATTGCCCAGGCCCAGCAGGTCGTCGCCCACGCCCAGGAACACCCAGAACTCGCAGCTCACGGCGGCCTCGCACACCGCCAGCAGCCCGAGATCCTCGCGGAACGCCGCCGCGAAGTCGCCCTGCATGCGCAGCGCGGTCGCGATGCCGTCGCGGAAGTTGGTCCAGCGCGGAAAGCGGATCGACATCTCGCGCAGGATCGCCAGCGCCTCCTCGGTGCGGCCCAGCAGCAGCAGCACCTCGGCGCGGTTGCTGCGGGCATTGGCGACCAGGCTGTGGTCCTCCGACACGTGCTCGCGGTACAGCTCGAGCGCCGCGTCGATCGCCACGAGCGCGCGCTCGGGCTCGCCGCGCTCGTACAGCACCAGGCCCACGCCCTGCTGCGCGTCGGCGAGCTCGGGGCTGCTCCACGTCACGCGCGAGAGCAGCTCGACCGCGCGCTCGCAGTGCTCGAGCGCGTCGTCGAGGCGGCCGGCGTACTCGTAGCCGATGCAGCGCTTGTGCTCGAGCACGCCCGCGAGCGCATCGGGATTGCCCAGCCGCGACAGGGCCGCGAGCGCCTGCGCGGCGGCGAGCTCGGCCACGTCGAGGCGGCGCTGGCGGCCCTCGATGTCGACCACGTGGGTCCACGCGCGCACCAGCGTCTCGTCGTCGCCGACCGCGAGCGCGTGGCCGGTCGCGCGCGCGAGCAAGTCGCGCGTGCGCGCGATCGTGGGCTGGCAGTAGGCCGCGTGCACGGCGAAGCGCGCCGCGAGATCGAGGTGGCCGGCGTCCTCGGCGTCGTGCACGACCTGGGCGAACTCGTCGCCGGTGGGCAGGTCGGCGGCCACGCGCGCGGCGGCATCGAACGCGCGGGTCTCGAGCGCGCGCCGCTGCGCGAGCGCGTCGTCGTCGAGCACCGGCTCGGGGGCCGCGCGCGCGAGCGCGTCGAGGTCGCTGCACGGCTCGAGCCGCGGCAGCTGCGACACCAGGCCGCCTGCGCGCTGCACCACGTGCGCGTCGGCGCCCCGCAGCAGCCGCACGAAGGCCTCGGTGCGGCCGCGCGCGCGCTCGAGGCAGCGGCCGCGCGCGTCGAGCACGGCCTCGGACTGGATCCCGCGCACGCGCGTGGCCTCGCAGGCCTCGTCGTGCGCGTGCGCCCACGCGCTGGCCCACGACGTGAGCGCATCGTCGACCGGTGCGAGTGCCCCGGGCCCGGCGCCGCTGGCCTCGAACGCAGCCTGCACCGCGGCGCGCTGGCTCGCGTCCCACATCGGCGCGATGGTGGCGGCGCCGGCGGTGCACGGCGGTTGCTGTCCGATCGCGGCCACCGCCGCGGCGCCCACGGTCGCCAGCGCGACGACGACCGCGATCGGCAGCGCGCGCGCGCGCGGTCGCGGAGGTCGCAGCGCGGCGAGCAGCGGCGCCATCGCGGGCCAGCGTCGCTGGCGATCGACGTCGAGCCCGCGCAGCACGGCCTCGCGCACCCGCGGCGGCACCTCGCCGTCGCGCCAGGTGACGCCGCGCGCGATCTGCTGGCGCAGCGCCGCGAGGTCGCGCGCCTGCCACGGCCGTCGGCCGGCGAGCGCCTCGAACGCGGTCACGCAGAACGACCACACGTCGGTGGCCTCGTCCGCGGCCTCGCCGGCGAACAGCTCCGGGGCCATGTACGCCGGCGTGCCCGCGATCGCGCCGGTGCGCGTGGCCGCCAGCGCCAACGTCGGTGCGTCGGCGAGCGCGAGCGCGTCGCCCGGGGCCGCGCGGGCGAGCCCGAAGTCGGTCACGCGCGCGCGGCCGTCGTCGGCGACGATGACGTTGTCGGGCTTGAAGTCGCGGTGGATCACGCCCGCGGCGTGGGCGGCCGCGAGCCCGTCGCCGGCGGCCAGCAGCACCTCGAGCACCGCCGGCAGCGGTCGCGTCGCGGCGCGCAGCCACGCGGCCAGCGTCGGCCCGCGCACCAGCTCCATCGCGATGAAGACCTCGTCGCCGAAGCGGCCGACGTCGTGCACCGCGACCACGTGGGGATGGGACAGCCGTGCCAGCGCGCGGGCCTCCGCCTGCAGCTGTCGCACGCCGTCGCTGGCGGCCTCGCCCACGGCGGGGTCGGTGCGCAGCAGCTTGATCGCGACGCGCCGGTCGAGCTCGGGATCGTAGGCCTCGAGCACCACGCCCATGGCGCCCGCGCCCAGCGGCTCGAGCACGAGGTAGCGGCCGATCGCGTCGCCGCGGGCGAACTGCGGCGCGTCGTCGTCGGCGGTCGCGGCCGCGACCAGCGCGCGACAGGTGTCGCACTCGCCCAGGTGGTCGAACGCGCGATCCCGGCTGTCGCCGCCGAGGTGGCCGCTGGCGAGCGCGACGACCTCGTTGGCGCTCAAGCACGGCAAGCTCGCGCACGATAGCACGCGCGGTGCAGGGCTTGCGGGCAGGTGGCGGCGCGAGGGCACGGGCGAGGGCAGGGGCTGACGGAGCTGACACGCGCCGCTGCAGACGTTGCACGCGCGTCTGCTACGATGATCGCGGCGTGGGCGACCTCGACGTGCTGCTCGATCGCGCGCGAGCGCGCTGGCCGGGACTGACGCTGGATCGCGAGATCCTGGCCACCGCGCTGCAGGGGGCCGGCCTGGCGAGCGACGCCGGTTCGGTCGCGCTCGAGGAGTTCGTGCTCGCACAGGCGTGCGCCGCCGGCGATGCCGTCGCGATCGCGGCGTTCGAGCGCGAGTACGTGGCGCTGGTGCCCCGGTACCTCGCGCGCATCGAGCCCGAGGCCGAGGTCATCGACGAGGTGCGCCAGCGCGTGCGCGCGCGGGTGCTCGTCGCCGAGCCCGGTCGCGCGCCGCGGATCGCCGAGTACAGCGGCAAGGGCCCGCTGGGCGCGTGGCTGCGGGTGGTCGCGCGCAGCGTGCACTCGAACCTGCGCCGCGATCGACCCGCGCCGTCGGCCTCGCCGCCCAGCCACGCGCTGCTGCACAAGGCCGGCCCGCCGCTGTCGCCCGAGCTCGCGGCGCTGCACGAGCGCTACCTGCCGACGATCCTGACCGCGATCGAGGCCGCGATCGCCTCGCTGCCGCCGCGCGACCGCACGCTGTTCAAGCTGCACTACCTCGACGGCCTCGCGCTCGAGGCCATCGGCCGCATGCACGGCGTCCACAAGGCGACGGTGAGCCGCTGGCTCGCGGCGGCGCGGCAGCAGGTGCAGGAGCAGGTCACCGCGGCGTTGGCCCAGGCCGCGGGCACCGCCCCGGCCGACGCGCGCAGCCTGCTGCTGCTGCTCGAGAGCCAGCTGGACGTGAGCCTCGCGCGCGTGCTGGCCGCGTCGGCCGCCTGAGCCGCGGGGCGCCCCCCGAAAAAAAAATCGCGACCGCCCAGGGGGCGCCGCGTCATCGGGCGCCGCGACCGAATCCCACCCGCGGCGAAAGACGAACCGACCCCATGTCCCGCACGATCCTGCTGCTCGTCCTCGGTCTGACCCTGCCGCTGTCCACCGTCGTCGCCTGCGACGACAAGGGCGACGACGACGGCGGCGACGACGGCGGCGACGACGACGATGATGATGATGACGACGACGACGACGACGACGACGGCGACGACGACGGCGCGAACGACGACGGCGGCGCGAACGATGGCGGCGGCGCGAACGACGACGGCGGCGCGAACGATGGCGGCGGCGCGAACGATGGCGGCGGCGGGCAGGCGCAGTGCGAGCAGCCCAGCGATTGTCCGGTGATCCACTGCAGCTGCAACTCGGGCATCGTCAACTACACCAACTGTGACAACGGGAAGTGCGGCACCGAGGCCGACTGCCCGGCGGTGTGCGAGGACTTCGATCAGGGCAGCGAGGACGGCGGCAGCAGCGATTCCGGCTGAGCCGCGCCGGCCCGCGGTAACCTCGCGGGCGTCGCTGCCGACTGCAGCTGCACATGAGCCGCATCGCACCGACCCTGGGCCGCCGCAGTACCGCCGAAGACGCACTCGCGGGCGCGAGCCTGCGCGGCCGTCGGATCCTCGTGACCGGGGCCAACTCGGGGCTCGGGGTCGAGACCACGCGGGTGCTCGCGCAAGGCGGCGCCGACGTGATCCTCGCGTGCCGTGACGTGCGCGCCGGCGAACGCGTGGCGCAGGGCCTGCGCGAGGGCTTGCGCGCGGGCGCGGGCCGGCTCGAGCTGCTCGCGCTCGACCTCGCCGATCTGCGGTCGGTCGCCGCCGCGGCGCGCACGTTGCGGGACGACGGCCGCGGGCTCGACGTGCTGATCAACAACGCCGGCGTGATGGCGACGCCGCGCGGCTCCACGGCGCAGGGCCACGAGCTGCAGCTGGGCACCAACCACCTCGGCCACTTCGCGCTCACGCTCGCGCTCGCGCCGCTGCTGCATGCGCGTGCCGGCGCACGCGTGGTGACGCTGTCGAGCTCGCTGCACCGCCAGGGTCGAGGCGAGCGCATGATGGCGACGCTGCGCGACGATCCCGGCTACGCGCGCCGCAAGTACCGCCCCTTCGCGGCCTACGGCGACGCGAAGCTCGCCAACCTCTTGTTCGCGCGGGCGCTGGCGCGGCGCTGGCCCGACGTCGCCTCGTTCGCGGTGCACCCCGGCGTGATCCCGACGCCGCTGTCGCGCTCGATGGGCACCGGTGGCGTGCTGTTCCGCCTGGTCGGTCGCCCGTTCATGAAGTCGGTGGCCCAGGGCGCGGCCACGACCGTGTTCGCGGCCACGCACCCCGCGCTCGCCGGCCACAGCGGCGCCTACCTCGCGGACTGCGGCCTCGACACGCCCAGCGCCCAGGCGCAGGACGACGCGCTGGCGCAGGCGCTGTGGCAGGCCAGCGAGGACGCCATCGCGGCCGCCGACGTGGCGCTGGCACAGGCCGGCTGACGGCCGCGATGCGGTGACGCGGGCGGGCGAACGCGGCTATCGTTCGCGCCGATGAGCACGAGCCCGAGCGCGACGCCGCCGGTCCCCGCGCGCAAGCCCGATCAGTTCGGCGGTCCGATCGGCACCGTGGTGCTGAGCCTGGGAATGCCCGCGGTCACCTTCTACCTGTGGTCCGCGGTCGCGCACCACGGCGGCGCGCTGTGGCTGCCGCGCTCGTGGAGCGAGCTGGCGGCGATGGTGCCTGCGCCGACACCGACGGCGGCGCTGCTGCTCGCGGGTTGGATCGCGCTGCAGGCCGCGCTGTACGTGTGGGCGCCCGCGAAGGTGGTGCAGGGCTGGCCCACCGAGCACGGCGAGCGCGCCGAGTACCGCATCAACGGCTTGTTCGCGTTCGTCGCGACGATGGTGCTCCTGCTCGGCGGCATCGTCGGCGGCTGGATCTCGCCGCGCGCGGTGCTGTCGCACTGGGGGCCGTTGCTGACGCTGTGCACCGGCTTCGCCGTGCTCGCGGCGCTGGTGTGCTACGTCGCCGGTCGCCGCCGCGGCGCGCTCGAGCGCAGCAGCGGGCACCCGATCTACGACTTCTACATGGGCACGATCCTCAACCCGAGCATCGGCCGTCACGACCTCAAGTTCTTCTTCGAGTCGCGCGTGGGCATGGGCGCCTGGGGGGCGTTCGCGATCCTGCTGCCGGCGGCGGAGCTCGAGGCGACCGGCACGATCTCGACGGCGATGCTGGCGGTGAGCCTGTGCCAGCTGTTCTACATCATCGACTTCTTCGTCTTCGAGTCGACGCTGCTGACGATGATCGACATCATCGAGGAGAACCTCGGCTTCATGCTGTGGTTCGCGTTCCTGGTGTGGATGCCGTTCAACTTCACGCTGCAGCAGCAGTACGTCGCGGTCGCGCAGCCGCAGCTGCCGATCGCGGCCGCGGTCGGCGTGGTCGCGCTCAACTTCGCCGGCTACTACGTCTTTCGCACCGCCAACCTGCAGAAGCAGGGCTTCCGCCGCGACCCCACGCGCAAGGTGTGGGGCAAGTCGCCGGTGACGATGGACACCGCGCGCGGCACCAAGCTGCTGCTCTCGGGTTGGTGGGGCCTGGCGCGCCACGCCAACTACCTCGGCGATCTGTGCATGGCGTGGGCGTGGTGCCTGGCGTGCGGCTTCGGCAGCGTGGTGCCGTACTTCTACGTGCTGTACTTCACGCCGCTGCTGCTCGACCGCGAGCGACGCGACCACGAGATGTGCCGCCGCAAGTACGGCGCGGACTGGGATCGCTACTGCGAGAAGGTGCCGTGGCGCATCATCCCGTGGGTGTACTGACCGGGGCGCCCGGCGGCTGCAGCGTGCGCACCAGCTTCGCGGGGTCGTAGCCCTGCGCGACCAGTCGCTCGATGATCGCGTCGTAGGTCGGTGCCGCGAGCGTGGGCGTGCGCGCGAGGATCCACAGGTACTCGCGGCTGGGGTGGCCGACGACCGCGTACTCGTAGTCCTGGCCGAGGTCGATGATCCAGTAGTCGCCCCAGAACGGCCCGAAGAAGCTCACCTCGAGCTTCGCGCCGGTGTTGGCATCGACCACGCGCGCGCGGCCGACGGCCTCGTCGAGGCGACCGTCGAGGGTCTTCTTGCGGCAGCGGTTGAGCACGCGGATCTCACCGTCGGGCCCGGGCGAGTAGGTCGCGGTCGTCGCGGTGCAGTCCTTCTGGAAGCGCTGCGGATACGCTGCGATCTCGTACCAGGTGCCGAGGTAGCGCTCGAGCTCGACGCGCTCGACCGTGCGCAGCGGCGGCGCCTCGGCGGCGGAGCGGCCGGCGCAGCCGCCCAGCGCGAGCAGCAAGGAGGCGAGGGCACCCAGGCGTGGCAGCATGCAGACCCGAGCTTGCGCGAGGATCCGCGGCTGTCCAGTCGCTGCTCAGCAGCAGCCCAGATACGAGCACGGGTCGGTGTCGCCGTCGGTGTCGCAGCTGCAGCCCGGGTCGCCGCAGTAGCAGATGTCGCCGGTGCTCTCGCACTCGCAGTCGGGGTCGATGCCGCAGACGCAGACGTCGCCGTCGGTGTCGCGGCACAGCTCCGGATCCGCGCAGCAGGGGTCGGGATTGCCGCAGCAGGGGTCGTTGCTGCCGCAGCACGGGTCGAGGCTGCCGCAGCACGGATCGTCGCTGCCGCAGCACGGATCGGGGTCACCACAGCACGGGTCGGTGCTGCCCGAGCACGGATCCTCGCTGCCCTCGCCGCCGCCGCCGTCGCCACCGTCGCAGGGGTTGCACGTGATCTCGCCGCGCTTGAACTCCTCGGAGTCCTGGCACGAGACGCTGTAGCTGACCTCCGGGCCCGACAGCGTGTCGACCGCGGGGATCAGGCCCACCTGCGGCGACGCGAGCGCCTGCAGGTACACGCCGACGCAGCCGTCGCGATCTGCGGTGCTGCCGAGCGCGTTGCACTCGAGCAGCTCGTCGCACCACGCGGTCGCGAGCGTGCGCCAGTCGAAGTCGGGCGGCAGCGGTGTCGGTGGCAGTGGCGGCGCGAAGTCGCACGAATCGGCGCGCGCGGAGCTCGACCACGTCGCGGCGAGGGCCCACGACGCGGATACGGCGAGGTGCAACAGGCTGGATGCGAGGCGCTTGCGGGTCATGGCGTCGTCTCCTCGGTGCGGACGGTTCACGGGCTGCCCACCGCGGGCTTGTTCGGCAGAAACCACAGGTTGCTGAACTCGCGCTGCGCGATGGTCTGCAGCACGCCCAGCTCGCGATCGCGGCCCTGACGATCGGTCGCCCACAGGTACGCGCGGTGGCTCGGGAATGGCGTCGTGCGCGTGAAGCCACCGCGCAGGCGCGCGCCGGGGTTGCCGGCGGGATCGGTGATGCACGCGACCGAGCCGGCCCAGCGGTGCCAGATCTCGGTGTTGCTGCGGTAGCGGTGCAGATCGAACGCGAGCTCGATCTTCGGCGAGGGCTTGCCGCTGGACACGAAGGCATAGCGACCGCTGCCGGTGAGATCGTTGGCGATCGCGATGGGATTCGCGATGCCCTGGAAGAGCTTCAGCTCGGTGCCGCCGGCGCGCGCGATCTCGGTGACGTTGCCCCACGTGGGCTTGTCGCGCCCGGGCTCGCACGTGAACGCGACGCCGACGTTGGCGAAGATGCGAGCGTCCAGCGGCGAGCGCAGCGCGCCGTCGGGCGGTTGATCGAACATGGTCTTGTTGGTCGACCAGCAGAACGCGGTGTAGGCCGCCACGCGCGCGCCCCAGGCCTCGTGGGCCTCCGCGGGCGCGGTGGGATCGGGCGCCGGACCGATGATCGCCTCGACGTTGCAAGCCGCGGGGATGGGCTTGACCTCGTCGATGAACATCTTGGTGCGGATCTGGTGGACGAACGTCAGCGCGCGCGGCTGCGCATCACAACCGCCGCGATCGACCCCGGGCGCCTCGACGCCGCGCTGCTCGCCCGGCGATCCGCACGCGATGGCCAGCGCTCCGAACACCGCACCCGCAACCCCGATTCGACCCGTCGTCGTCGTCCGCACATCACCCACGTGCTGCGACGACCTCGACGTTGCTCAGTCGTTCGCACGTCGATGGGCGAACGCGGCGGCGCGCCGGGCGGCGCCGACGCGCTCGTCCAGCGATCACGCAGTGAGCCCGGCGGGATTCGAACCCGCGACCCGCGGATTAAAAGTCCGCTGCTCTACCAAGCTGAGCTACAGGCCCGATCGCCGCGCAGCCGCGACGATGCGCTCGTCCGCCGTCCGGGCACGAGGGAAGCTGCGGCGATGCCAGGCGCCGCAGCGAGAGTTCGTCATTCGCGACCCCAACGGGATTCGAACCCGTGTTACCGGCTTGAAAGGCCAGCGTCCTAGGCCTCTGGACGATGGGGTCGGGCGGGGGCGGGCGACGAACGAGCGCCCCGCCCGTGTAGCGCAACCGCTGCAGGACCGCAAGCGGCTGCGCGCGATCACTCCTTGCGCACGAGCAGCGTCGCGGCCGAGGCCTTGAAGGTCGGCTGCAGCAGCGGGTACTCGTCCGGACGGGTCTGGTAGACCAGCGCGAAGAAGTTCTCGTGGCGACGGCGGATGGCGATGTACAGCACGCTCGCCGGCGCGCCGCCGTGCGCGGGGTACTCGACCGAGATGTCGTAGTCGGTCTGGGTGTCGACGAGCGCCGTGCCCTTGGTGCCGCCGGTGTAGCCGCCCTTGACCAGGTACGTGTCGATGAACTCGTTGGCGAAGTCCTTGACCGACTTCTTCTTGTCGTTCTCGAAGATCAGCATGGTCATGCGGTCGACCGTCGCCTCGCACGCGGAGACGAAGCCACCGGAGACCTGACCCACCGCCATCGTCGGGTTGTCCTCGACGAGCTCGACGTTGACCGGCGGGCGGATGAGGACCTTCTCGCCGAACAGTGCGGTCGGACGGTCGGCCGTCTTCGCGTCGCAGGTCTTGGGCTTTTCGCCACCGCCGTCGGTCTTGCCACCGTCGCCACCGCCGGTGTCGGTGCTGCCACCGCCCGAGTCGCCGGTGCCACCGCCACCCGAGCCCCCGCTGCCGCCGTCGGTGGTGCCGCCCGCCGTGGTGCCGCCGCCCGGTGGGGTCGTGCCGTCGGGTTTGTTCTTGTCGCAGCTGGCGGCGAAGGACAGAGCGAGGACGAGGGTCGAGGCGAAGACAGTGCGCACGAGATTCACGGGGTCGCAGCTCCTTGGAATCGACGGCACCGTACCACAACTTGTGGCCGATGACGCCCGCGGGTGGGCAGCGGCAGCGTTGCCATTGCCGTGGCCAGTGCCACGGCGGCGGCGCACCGTGGGTTTCCGAACCGCGCGATTCGCTGGAATTCGCGGCTTGCGGGGCGGCCCGCCCCGTCAGCTGCTCCATTGCACCGCGCCGCCGGGCAGCGCGTACAGGAGGATCATCCGACCACCGGTGACCGTCGGCGTGTGGCTGGAGCCGGCCGGGTAGACGATCCAGCCCGCCGGTGCCCCGTCGAAGCGCGCGTCCGCGTCGCGCTCGTCGGCCGGCAACGCGAGCGTGATCTCGCCGCGCGGGTGCGCGTGGGCCATGCCCGCGCCCGACAGCGCCACCAGATCGAGCGAGTGATCGAAGCTCGACGGCGAGGGCTTCGCGAGCCGACAGAAGCGTGCCGAGGGCTCGCCGCGATCGCAGAGCCATCCCGCAGCCACGCCCTCGCGCAGCGCGCTCGCCAGCGCGACGATCTGCGGGTGCGCCAGCGGCCAGCGCTCGTGCAGCGCCTGCTGCAGCGCGGCCGCTTCGGCGGCGGTGCTGGGCTGCGGCAGCGCGGCGATGCTCGCGAGCACGGGCGCCAAGGTGGTGTCGAGCGCGGCGCGGGCGGAGGCAGGATCGGCGTGGGTCACGGCGCGGGCAGGGTAGCACCGGGCGTGTCGCCGCCGGGCGGCAGCTCGCGCAGCGTCTCGCCATCGACCAAGAGCGCGAGCTCGGCCGCGGCCGTGTCGACCGCGCCGGTGGGCAGCAGCCCCGTGGTGCGCGCGCGCAGGCGGATCGGCGCGGCTGGCAGCGCCAGCGCGGCCGCGGCGAGCGACGGCGGTCCCAGGGCCGAGTCGCTCGCGCCGCGCGACCACGCCGACAACCACGCGCGCGCGCGGCCGGCCGGCACCAGCGCGACCACGCCCTCGCGCACCAGCAGATCCCACGGCGCGGGGCCGTCCGCGTGCGCGGTCGCGATCGCGGCACCGCCGGTGTCGTTGACGTGCCACGCGGGGTCGCGCTGCAGCGCCGCGATCGCATCGTCCATCGAGCAGCCCAGCGGCAGGACCCAGCCGATCGCGTCGTCGAGACGAACCGCGAGCAGGTGCGCGGCGACGAAGCCGGCGCGCGCGAGCTGCTCGCGCACCAGCGGCACCTGCCAGCGCCACTGCGCCAGCGAGAACGCCAGCTGCACCGGCAGCGCCGCGCGGCCATCGTGGGCCCAGCGCGACAGCGTCGCGAGCGAGGCCGGCAGCGTCGCGGCGTCGAGCTCGATCACCGCGACCAGCGAGGCGGTCGCGGGCAGCAGCGCCGGCTGCTCGAGCGCGGTGTGGCCATCGCCGCAGCGCGGTCGCGTCGGCGGCGGACCGCCGTCGTCGCCCGCGGTGGCATCGGGCGGCCGCACCGGATCGGTGCGCGGGCACGCGGTCGCGGGCACGAGCGCGGCCGCGAGCAGCAGCGCCCGCGCGATCACGGCGTGGCCCCGAGCGCCTGCAGATCCTCGGCCGGCAGCTGCAGCCGACCCTCGACGAACGCGCCGTCGATGCTGAAGCCGACCTTGCCCGCGATCGCGCGCACGGCCTCGGTCTCGAGCGACAGCTCGCGCTTGCCCAGCGCGGTCGCGTCGGCGTTGGCCGTGACCAGCGGATCCTCGCCTTGGTCCACCAGCGGCAGCAGCCGCATCTGCACGTCGAGGCCGCGGCCCTGCCACGGTCGCGCGCGCAGCATGAACTGCGCGACGTCGTGGCCGAGATCGAAGTGCAGCAGCGGACCCGAGGCGTACAGCTCGATGGTCGCGACCGGCGACTCGGCGAGCACGCGCTCGAGCTCGCGCCGCGTCTCCGACGGCGGCAGGTCGCGGCCGGCGGTCAGCGGGCCCAGGCCGGTGCCGATCTCGCGCGCGGGCAGGAACGCGATCACGTCCTCGCCCAGCAACACCACGCGCAGCGGCAGCGGGCCCTGCGGCACCAGCACCGTGAAGCCCTCGTGGGTGGTCGCCTGCATGCGCGTGCGCAGCAGCAGCGCCTCGATCTCGGCGCGCGGTCGCAGCATGCGACGCACGACGTAGGTGCCGGTCGCGATCGCAGGCAGCATGGCGAAGCCCTCGCGCGACAGCCACGTCGACGGGCGCGGCGCATCGGCCGGCAGCACCGCGTCGAGCGCGAGCTCGACGTCGACGTAGTCGCGCAGCAGCTTGGCCGACTTGGGCGGCATCGCGAACACCGTCGCGAACGCATCGACGTCGAGGCCCGCGGGCAGATCGAGCCACGCGACCGCGACCGCGTCGGGATCGAGCCAGGCCAGCAGCGCCTTGGCATCGGCGCGCGCGGGTGTCGGCGCGGAGGGCTCGGGCACCGCCGGCGTCGGCGTGGTCGCGGGTTCGGCCGCCGCGGGGCCCTCGGCGGTCGAGCTGGCACCGCCACAGCTGCATGCCAGCAGCAGCGCCGCGAGCCGGCGCCGCATCACACCGGCGTCCATCGTCCTTCCTTGCGCACGAACCGGCGCGGCAACGCGGACACGCGTGCGGGCGCGGGCGCACCCTCGCCGGGGATCGCGGCGTAGGCATCGTCGTGCGGCATCACCACCTGCACGGTGCCGGCCTCGATCGCCGCCTTGGGCAGGATCGGCTGCCGCAGATCGTCGCGGTCGTCGACCTCGAACGCGGCCAGGCCCAGCGCGTCGAGTCGCAGCAGGGTCGACAGCGTCGGCGGCGGCAGGTCGGCGTCGCCGCTGCGCCACGCCGCCAGCGCCTCGGTCGCGCTCCACCAGCGGCCGTCGGTGGTCTCGACGCCGTCGGCGTCGGCGTGTTCGGCGTCGCCCTCGGCCAGCACCGCGACGAAGAAGCGCGCGAGGAATCGTCGCGGCTCCGCCGACGGCGTGCACCACGTGTCGAACCACCGCAGCGCGGCCTGCTCGACCGCGATGCCGGCCTCCTCGAGGCACTCGCGCGCCGCGGCGCGGGCCCACGTGGCGTCGTCCTCGGGCGCGCCGTCGTCGGCCTCGAGCCGACCGCCGGGGAACACGAACGACTGCGGCATGAACTGGCTCTGCGCGCTGCGGCGCAGCATGAAGCACTGCAGCGCGCCGTCGCGCGGGCGCACGACCACGACGGTCGCGGCGGGCCGGGGGCCCGCGGGGGTGCTCGGGCTTGGGCGGTCGACCATCGTCGTCAGGCGCAACAGAGGTACCACGCGCGCGACGGTCTCGGGTACGATCGCCTGCTGTCGCGACGGCGGCCCCACCGCGCGACGTCGCTCGTCCACCGTCGCTCGCCATGTCCACCACGCGCCCGCCCAGCGATCCGCCCGGCGATCCCGTGTCCGCGCAGTCGGCGGTGGCGGGCCAGGCGTGGGTCGAGCCCTCGGCCAAGGTCCACGCCGCGCTCGCCGACGCGCTGCCGGTGGCCGCGTGCATGCTCGACCGCGCGGGCCTGGTCTCGTGGCACAACCGCGCCTTCGCCGAGCTGCTGCAGCGGCCCAGCGACGCCATCGACGGCGAGCCGCTGCTGGGCTGGATCGCGCGGGCCAGCGAGCGCGAGGGCTTCGGCCGCGCCTTCCGCGGGCTGCGCGAGCGCGAGCAGGGCACCGCGTTCGCGATCGATGCCAGCCTGGTCGCCCGGCTGGGGCCGACCGCGGCGTGCCGCCTGCGCGCGGTCAAGCTCGACGACGATCTCGTGGGGCTGTCGTGCCTGCCGATCGCGGCGGCCGAGTCGTCGCCCGAGTCCGAGCTCGGTCGCGCGGTCACCCGCGGCCTCGACGCGCTCGATCAAGGCGTGCTGCTGGTCGAGGCCGACGGTCGCGTGATGCACTGCAACCCCGCCGGCTCGGCGCTGCTGGGCGGCGCGGTGGTGGGGCGCAACGTGATGGAGCTGGTCGAGGGCACCGCGACCACGACGCTGCTGCGCGCGCTGTCGGTCGCGCGCGGTGGCTCGTGGCAGGGCGAGCTGACGTTGCGTCGGCCCGACGGCGAGGCGCTGCCGGCCGAGCTCTCGATCGCCGCCGGCAGCGGTGCGCGCGTGGTGCTGGTTCGCGACCTGCGCGAGCGCAGGCGGCGGGAGTTCGAGGCCCGCGTCGCGGCGCAGGTCGATCGCGCGCTGGTGTCCGCGCCCGATCCGCGCGCGTGCGTGGCCGCGGCGGCCCAGGCGCTGGCGTCGGCGGTGTCGGCCCACCACGTCGCGCTGCTCGTGCGCCACGGCTCCGAGCGTCCGCGGTGGCGCCGCTGGACCCTCGCCGGCGGCACGGTCGCGGCCGAGCTCGAGCTGCCCGCGGGTCCACCGTCGACGTGGGCGGCCGCGGGCGTGGTCGAGCTCGAGCCCGACGACGCGGAGGTGCGCGCCGCGTTCGGGCCCACCGGCGACGTCCGCGGGGCCCTGCGCGTGGCGCTGCGTGGTCCTTCGGGTGTGATCGGACACCTGCTGCTCGGTCGCGCCGCGCCGCCGCCGTGGGACGCGCGCGACCGCGCGATGATCGGCGCGATCGCGGGCCAGCTCGGGCTCGGTGTCGAGAGTGCGCTGCTGACCCTCGCCACCCGCGAGCTCGCGGCGTACCAGGCGATGGTGCTCGATCAGAGCGCGGTGCTCATCGACACCGTCGACGCGCAGGGCCGCGTGATCACGTGGAACCGCGCGGGTGAGAGCCTGCTGGGCATCGCCGCCGAGGACGCGATCGGACGCCGCTTCGGCGTCGAGGTCGCGCGCGCCAACGATCCCGCGGTGTGGAACGAGCTGTGGGCGGTGCTGCTGCGCGACGGCGGCGTCGCGCGCGAGCTGGTGCTGCTCGATCGGTCGGGGCGCGAGCTGCCGCTGCACCTCGAGGGCCGCTTGCTGCGCCAGGGCGACAGCATTGCCGGCGCGGTGCTCGTGGGCCTCGATCTGCGCGACCGCCGGGCGCTCGAGACGCAGATCCTCCGCTCGCAGAAGCTCGCCGCGGTGGGCCTGCTCGCCGCCGGCATCGCGCACGAGATCAACAACCCGCTGTCCGGGGTGGTCGGCTACAGCACGCTGCTGCTCGAGCGCACGCTGACCCCGGACGTGCGCGAGAAGGTCGAGAAGATCAGCAAGAGCGCCGAGCGCTGCCGCAAGATCGTCGAGGGCGTGTTGCTCTTCTCACGTCAGCAGGAGGCCGGCGTGCGCCGCGAGGTCGACCTGCGCGCGCTGCTCGACCGGGTGCTGGCGATCGGCGAGTACCAGTGGCGCATGCACAACGTCCGGATCCTGCGCGAGCAGAACGAGCCGGCCACCGTGCTGGGTGACGCCGACCAGCTCGAGCAGGTCGTGCTCAACCTGCTGTCCAACGCGGTGGATGCCATGCCACGGGGCGGCCGGGTCCACGTGAGCCTGGGCCGGCAGCCCGGCGGGGGCGCCCGCCTGGTCGTGGCCGACGAGGGCCATGGGATCCCCGAGGAGATCCAGGCCCGGATCTTCGACCCCTTCTTCAGCACCAAGGAGATCGGCAAGGGCACGGGCCTGGGGCTTGCGATCTCCTACGGAATCGTACAAGACCACGGCGGCGACATCGTCGTCGAGTCGGCGCCCGGCAAGGGCGCGACCTTCACCGTGACCCTGCCGGCCGCGGGCGCCTCGCCCGAGCCGCGCCGGAACGAGGCGGCCCCGGCCGCGCCCGCGAGCAAACGATGAGCCGAACCGCGAAGGACGAAAGCGCGATTGCCCGCAGCCGCACGCCGGTCAAGGACACCTACTCGACCCACGACGTCGCGAAGATCTGCTGCGTCACGCCGACCACCGTGATCCGCTGGATCGAGGACGGCCTCATCCCGGCGTTCAAGACCGTCGGCGGTCACCGTCGCGTGCGTCGCGACGACCTCGAGCGGGTCTGCCGCGAGCGCGGCATCCCGTTCAACCTGCCCACCGGCACCGAGGTCGGTCGCATCCTCGTCGTCGACGACGAGCCGGTCGTGCTCGATCTGGTGCGCGACGTGGTCAAGGAGCTCAACCACAAGTTCGACGTCGAGGTCGCCAAGGACGCGTTCGATGCCGGTCGCCTGGTGGTCGCGTTCCGCCCGCAGCTCATCTTCCTCGACCTGATGATGCCCGGCGTCGACGGCTTCGAGGTCTGCCACCGGCTCAAGAAGGACCCCGCGACCGCGAACACCGAGGTCATCGCGATCACGGGCTACTACACCGAGACCAACACCGAGCGCATCCTCGGCGCCGGCGCGGCCGCGTGCCTGCGCAAGCCGCTGGACGTGGCCGAGGTGCGGCGTCAGGTGATCGACGCGTTCCACCTGCGCGAGCTCGGGGCCGCAGGCGGTCGCCAGGCGTCGCCGCGCGACGAGTCGCCGCGCGTGCTCATCGTGACGCAGAACGCCGACTTCCGCGCGCGCGTGCGCGAGGAGCTGTCGTCGTCGGAGCCGCCGGTCGAGGTGCTCACCGCCCAGACCGGTGCGGACGCGCTGCTGGTGGCCCAGTCGGCGCCGCCGCACTACGTGCTGTTGAGCCTGAGCGTGCCCGACGTCGAGTCGGGCCGCGTGATCGAGGCGCTGGCGCTCTCGGGTGGGGTCCAGATCATCGCGGTGCACGACGCACCGACCGACGAGATCCGCGCCGCCGCGCGGGCCGCCGGCGCGCGCATGTGCCTGCCGACCGCCGCGGTGACCGGCAGCGTGCGCGAGCTGCTGGGCGTCTGACCCGGCCGCGCGCGCGGTCTCGCGCCGCTGCCGGGCCCCTGATGGCCGAGGCGAGGGCGACGCGACGGCGAGGCGAGGCCGACGCCAAAGGTTCCCGCACCGCCGCACAGGCGCCGTGGCGCGGCCTGGGGCGCGGGCATCGCTTCGACCTGACCCAGCGCACGCCGAGCGATCGCAGCTCGGGCTTGGGTCCGAGCCCCAGGGCTTGTTAAGGTGCGCGCCTGGGGAACCTGGGGATGATCATGCATACGCGTGCACGCGCGACGTGGGTCGCACTGTCAGTGATCGCAACCGGCGCCATCGGCTGCGGCGATGTCCGGGACGACGACGCGGAGGCGACGACGCTGCCTGCGACGGTGAGCCAGGGCGAGGCCGGCAGCGGCGGCGGCGACTCGTCGAGCAGCAGCGGCGCGGTCACGGCCGAGGCCGACTCCGGCGTGACCAAGCTCGACGTCGGGGCCGAGACCGGCATGATGAGCGCCGACGACGGCGGCAACATGCCCGGCTGCAAGAAGGTCGACTTCCTGTTCGTCATCGACAACTCGGGCTCGATGTCCGACGAGCAGCTCAACCTCATCGCGAGCTTTCCCCAGTTCATCTCGACGATCCAGAGCACGCTCGACGAGGCGCAGGACTACCACGTGATGGTGATCGACACCGACGCGTGGGTCTACGAGCAGTGCCCGGGGCTGTGCAACCTGTTCATGACGTGCCTGGTCGATCCGCAGTTCGAGTGCGGCGTGACCGAGCCGATGGAGTGCGAGGACATCCTCGGCGCGGGCGTGACGTGGCCGCGCGGCGCCCAGGCGAGCAACGAGGACTGCATGTTCGCCAGCGGTGCGCGCTACATGGACGAGAGCGAGCCGGATCTGAGCGCGGCGTTCCAGTGTGCCGCGCGCGTGGGCACCGGTGCGACCAGCGATCCCGAGAAGCCGATGGAGTCGATGGTCGCCGCGGTCACGCCCAACACACCCGCGGCCGACTGCAACACCGGCTTCGTGCGCGACGACGCGATCCTGGTCGTCACCTTCATCACCGACGAGGACGACGCACCCAGCGACGGCTCGTCGGGCACCGTCGACGGCTGGCGTCAGGCACTCATCGCCGCGAAAAAAGGCGACCCCAACGCGGTCGTGGTGCTGGGCCTCTTCGGCGACGGCGATCAACCCGGTGCCATCTGCCCGCCCTTCAACCCCGACGCCGCCTCCGGCGCCGAGCCCAGCCCACGGTTGCGCGAGTTCGTCGACTCGTGGGGCGACCGCGGTGTCGCCGGCAGCGTGTGCGCGGCGAGCTATCAGGAGTTCTTCGAGCAGGCGGTCGGGGTGATCGATACGACCTGCGACGAGTACATCCCGCCCGCGGGCTGAGCGGGGGCGGGGCCGAGCCAGGCGCGTTCAGACCGCGAGCGCGGCCACCAGCGCGTCGGCTTCGAGCGCGCCGAGCTGCTGCATCAGCGCGAGGAAGTCGACCACGTTCGTCGCCTCGACGATCTTGCCCTCCTTCACCACCGCGTGTCCGGAGAAGCGCACGTCGATGGACTTGCCGCCGCGCACGCTGGTCGCGAGCATGCGGGCGAAGAAGACCGACTCTTCGTTGGCGACCCACAGCTGCTCGATCACGACCCTGGTGTCGCGCAGCGCGGCCGTCATCATGTCCCAGAAACTGCGGAACTCCTTGGGGCCGATCGCGGCCTTGGCCAATCCCACGACGCCGTGGCGCTCGGGTACGAACATCTCGTCGATGGCCGTCGCGTCGCGGTCGGTCCACACGCGTTGAAACCACGTCCGAATCGTTGCTTCCGTTCCTGGTGCTGCCATGGGGGCGAGCACATCGCAGCGGCGTGAGGCTGTCAAACCGCCGCCGCGACGACGGCGGCCGCACATGCGAAAAGCGGCCCGCGAACAACCGTTCGCGGACCGCTTCGCGTCGTCAGCGGTGGGCTGCGATCACATCGGGATCGCGCACGCGCCCACGTTCTCGAAGCCCGGAGGGGCCTGGCCCTCGGCGAACCATGCGACGCACTCCTGGCCGCCGGCGTTGCCGGGGCAGTTCATCGTCGCGTCGGGATCCGACATGTCGCAGAACGCCGAGCAGCAGCCCGAGCTGCCGCCGCAGTCGGGCACCGTCGCCGCGTTGGCGCAGTACAGGCCCGGATCGCAGACGTTGATGAACTCGCACGCGTCGCCGAAGGTGCCCATCTCGCCCGAGACGTCGGGACCGCAGACGAACGAGTCGTCGACCGGGTAGCACGCCTGGCCCTCGTCGCAGTCCTGCAGCAGCGGATCACAGTTGGGCAGGCACAGGATCAGCACGCCCTCGTTCGCGATCGTGCAGGTGGTGTTGGGGTCCTCGCACACCGGCGCGGCCTCGGTGCCCATGCAGAACGCCACGCACGTGCCCATGTTGGTCTCGGGATCGACGTCCCAGCACATCGAGCCGAGATCGCAGTTGTCGATGCCCGACACGCCCGAGCCCTCGACCGTGCACGCGTCGCCCGGCTGCGCCGGGTTCGGATCGAGCGGCGAGCAGCGCGTCGCGTTCCACGAACCGCCGCCGTCGTTCGCCCACGGCATGCACTTCTCGCCCTCGGCGCAGTCCTGACCCCAGATGTCGCACTCGATGTTCGCGCCGCCGCCGTCGGGGTCTTGGATGAAGCCCGCCGTGATGCCGCCGCCGGTGGTGCCGTCGGCGTTGCCGCTGCTGCCACCGTCGCTGCCGCCGTCGCTGCTCCCGTCTTGGCCGCTCGCGCCGCTGTTGCCGTCGGCGCCGCTGTTGCCGTCGCCCGAGCCGTCGTCGCCGCTGTCGCCGGCCGAGGCGCTGGCCGACGCGCTGGCCGACGCGCTGGTGCCGTCGCTGGCGTCGTTCTTGGTCGCGCAGGCGCCCAGCAGCAGCGCGGGCACCAGCGCAGGGAAGAGTCCGAGGAAGTACGTCCGCATCGAGTCCACCTTGCGCGCCCGGTCTTCGGACCCCCCATCATCGAGGGCCCGGCCGCAGCGCGTCCGTGGCTCGGAGCCTGCCGCGGGGGCGACAGGAATGCAAAGAATTTCGTTCGAATCGGTGGAGTTTCGACGTGAGCGCACGCCCATGTCGCGGATCTTTGTTGCAGTTCCGGACACGGGATTCGCAGGCGCGACCAACGTCCCGCGATCGGTCGCGCCCACGGGCTCAAGGCGTCGCGGCCGCCGCGGGTTGCAGCAGCGCGAGCGCGAGCACCTCGTCGATGTGCGAGACGAAGTGCAGCCGCAGCGTCGAGCGCACCGCATCGGGGATCTCGGGCTCGTCCTTGCGGTTGCGCAGCGGCAACACGACGTCGCGGATCCCGGCGCGGTGGGCGGCGAGCACCTTCTCGCGCACGCCGCCGATCGGCAACACGCGACCGCGCAGCGTGATCTCGCCCGTCATCGCGAGGTCGGTCCGCGCGGCGCGACCGGTGAGCGTCGAGATCAGCGCGGTCGTCACCGTGATGCCGGCGCTGGGGCCGTCCTTGGGCACGCCACCACCGGGGAAGTGCACGTGCACGTCGCGGTCGCGCAAGAAATTCCGATCGATGCCCCACGCGTCGGCGCGGCTGCGCACCAGCGACAGCGCGGTCTCGGCCGACTCGCGCATGACCTCGCCCAGCCGCCCGGTCAGCCGCACGCTGCCGTCGCCGGGCGTGGTCGTGGCCTCGACGAACAGCAGTCGCCCGCCGACCGGCGTCCAGCCCAGGCCGACCACGGTGCCGACGGTGGGTTGCTTGTCGACGATCTCGTCGTGGAACCGCGGCGGTCCCAGCACCTTGGCCAGGTGCTCGGCCGTGATCGTGCGCGCGGCACCTTCGTGGCTGCCCTCGGCCAGGCCCATCGCGGTGTCGCGCAGCAGGGCCTCGACCTCGCGCTGCAGGTTGCGCACGCCCGACTCGCGCGTGTACTGGACCACGAGCGCCTCGAGCACGTCGTCGGCGATCGTGACCGCACCGGGGCCCAGACCGTGCTCCGCGACCGCACGCGGCACCAGGTAGTCGCGTGCGATCGCGATCTTCTCCTCGATGGTGTAGCCGGCCAGCTCGATGATCTCGAGCCGGTCCTTGAGCACGGTCGGGATCGGGCCCAGATCGTTGGCGGTGCACACGAACACCACCTTCGACAGATCGTAGCCGGTGCCGAGGTAGTGGTCCTCGAACGCCGCGTTCTGCTCGGGGTCGAGCGCCTCGAGCAGCGCCCCGGCCGGATCACCGCGCAGATCGGGCGCGGCGAGCTTGTCGATCTCGTCGAGCAGGAACACCGGGTTGGTCGAGCCGGCGCGGCGCATCGACTGCAGGATGCGGCCCGGCAGCGCGCCGACGTAGGTGCGGCGGTGGCCACGGATCTCGGCGTCGTCGCGCACGCCGCCCAGCGACGCGCGCACGAACTTGCGCCCCAGCGCCTGCGCGATGCTGCGACCCAGCGAGGTCTTGCCCACGCCCGGCGGCCCCACCAGGCACAGGATCGGCCCGCGCTTGCCCGGCGCCAGCTTGCGCACGCCGAGGTACTCGACCAGCCGCTTCTTCACCTTGTCGAGGCCGTAGTGCTCGCGCTCGAGCAGCGTGCGCGCGGCCGCGATGTCGAGCGTGTCGGTGGTGGTCCGCGCCGGGCCCCACGGCAGATCCGCGACCAGCTCGAGCCAGGTGCGGCTGATCGTGGCCTCGCCGCTTTGCGGGTTCATCCGCCGCAGCCGCGCCAGCTCGCGGTCGGCCATGCTCTGCGCGTCGGGCGGGAGCTCCGCGGCGGCGATGCGCTCCTCGAGCTCGTCGATCCAGCGCTCGTCCTCCTCGCCCTCGCCGAGCTCGGATCGGATCGCGCGCAGCTTGTGGCGCAGCAGCGCCTCCTGCTCGTGGCGCGACAGGTGATCGCGCACGTGACGGTCGAGATCGCGGCGGACCTGCAGCACGTGCACGCGGTGGCTGACGAACTCGATGACCTTGCGCAGCCGCTCGGTGATCGTGAGCTCGTGCAGGATCTCGACCAGCTCGCCGTGCTCGAGCCCGACGTGGGCGGCGGCGAGATCGGCGACGGTCGCGGGCGCGCGCTCGGCCATCAGCACCGCCAGGGTCTGCGCGCGCTGGCGGTTCTTGTTGTTGCTGTTCTGCAGCGCCTCGTACTGCTTGACCAGATCCTGCAGCGCGCCGGCATACGCGTAGGCCAGCGTGGGATCGCCCATGGTCTCGCGCGCGCGTTGGAACTGCGCGTCGCAGCGCGTGCCCTCGAGCTCGACGTCGAGGATGCGCACGCGCTCGATGCCGCGGACCACCGCGGTCATGCGCCCGGGCATGCCCTGCAGCGCCTGGGTGATCTCGGCCAGCACGCCGACGTGGTGGAGATCGTCGCGTCGCGGCCGCTCGACCATGGCGTCGCGCTGGGTCGCGACCACGACCAGGTTGTGCAGCGGGTCGTCGGCGGGGCGCTCGCGGGCGCGGCGGACGGCGTCGACCGAGGCGGCGCGGCCGAGCTCGACCGGCTGCGCGAGGCCCGGCAACAGCGTCAGCGTGCGCAGCGGCAGAAGCGGCAGCACGCCCGCGCGCGGGCGTTGGGGCGGCGTGGGAGGCATCTGGGGCGGCAGTCTATCACCGGGGCGGCTGTCGTCGCGGCCGGCTTTCGGGGTATGGATCGGCCAGCGTGCACGTGCCTGGCCCCACCGCGAGGCTGTCCGTCGGCGCCGCAGTGGCGGCGAGCGTGGGCATCGGCGTGTTCGCGGCCGCCCCGCCGCCGGCGACGCTGGGGCGCGTCGCCATCACGGCCATGGCGATGCTGGCCGCGGTGCTGGTGGCGCGGCGGCTGTCGGCGTGCGACCACGCCAGCTGGCGCGTCGTGCTCGCGCCCCGCAGCGGCGCGGTGCGGCTGTCGGTCGTGGGCGCGGCGGTGTTCGTCGCGACGGTGGTCGGCAGCGTCTGCGCCGGCGCGCTCGCGCGGCTGCTCATCGCGTTCCCCGGCGCGCTGCCGGCGGTGCTGGTCGCGGCCGCGTCGCTGTGGTTCGCGCCGCGGCTGGGCCGCGCGGTCGCAGCGGTGCCGGTGGTCGTGGTGCTGCTCGCGGTGGTCGGCGCGCGCTTCGAGGCCGCAGGCCCGCAGGCGCACGGCGAGACCTGGGGCGGACCCATCCACGGCATCCACCCGTTCCAGACCACCGCGGTGATGATCGACGGCTACGGTCCGTTCGACATCGCGATCAACGACTACGTCGAGCCGCTGGGCGGTCGCGGCTACGATCCCTACGCGCTGGCCGACGCGTTCGAGCTGGCCTTCGATCGCATCGCCGAGCTGCACTTCGCCCAGGGCCCCGCGCGCGCGCGCCAGGCCTTCGCCGACGCGCAGGTCGACGCGTTCGAGTCGGCGCCGGTGCGCGAGCGCCTCGATCGCACGCCGCCCGAGCCCAGCCACCTGCGGCTGCACGTGCGCTCGGGCACCACCGGTCCGCGCAGCCGCGTCGAGTTCGTGTGCCCGGGCCGTCGCGACGATCCGCGCGGCGCGATGCCCGATGCGATCACGCTGCGGATGTGCCCGGACAAGTACGCCTCCGAGGCCAGCGCGGGGCTGGGCGTGACCGGTCGTTGGCCCGGCTACGCCGAGCAACGCGGGCGCGAGCGCATGGGCATCTCCACGCTGCTGGGGCGCACGCGCAGCGACGACGATCGCGGCGCGGCGTGGCTGCGCAGCGAGCGGTGGATCTGGGTCGCGCTGCTGCTGGGCGCGCTCGCGTGGCTGCTCGCGCGCGAGGGCTCGGCGCGCACGGCCCTGCGCCACGCCGGGTGGCTCGCCGCGCCGGCGGTGCTGCTGGTGGCCGCGGCGTGGTTGGGTGATCGCGCGGCGACCGGCGGCGGTGCGAGCCTGCCGCCTTGGTCGATCGCGCCGGGTTGGCTCGAGCGCAGCGCGCCGCGGACGTGGCTGGGTTTCGCGGTGTGGCCCGCGGTCGCTGCGATGGCGGCGCTGGTGGTGCCGGGCGCCGCGAGCACGTCGCGTCGCGGCAGCGCGGCGCCGCTGTTGCTGGGCATCGCGTTGGTGCTGGTGGCCGCCGACGTGCGTGCGGTCGCGTGGCTGGGGCCCGCCGGTGCGTCGGCCGACGCACGCGTGGATGCCATCGTGCTCGCGCTGGCCGAGGCCGCGTCGACGCGGGTGCCGCTGCCGATCCTCGAGCTCGAGGCCGTGGTCGCCGCGGCGCTGGGCAGCGTGCTGGTGCTGGGAATCGCGCTGGTGCTGGGCGCCGTCGCGACCGCGTGCGGCGAGACCGGACCGGTCGCGGCTGCGCCGTGGCGTCGGCGGCTGGGCGTGCTGGGCACGGCGGCGCTGGCGGTGAGCCTGTCGATCTCGCGTAAGACCGACGGCGGCGTCGCGTTGATGCCGGCAGCCGTCGGCGTCGCGCTCGTGCTGGGCAGCGCGCTGCAGGCCATCGCGGCGCGCGGCGCCTGGTCGAGATCCCGTGTCGGCACGATCCCCATCGCCATGCACCTGCTGTGGACCGGCGTCGGTCTCGCCTTGGTGGCGCATGCGGCGGGCTGGGGCAGCGGCGACGCGGTGCGGTGGGTCTACGCGCTGTTCGCGTTCGCGGCGACCCTGCTGCCGCTCGCGGTGCTGGCCCGCGACCCCGAGCCGCCCGGGTCCCCGTCGCCAGCCCCGCCCGGCCCGTGAGCGTGGCCCGGACCCGGGCCCTGCGCCCGGACGAGCCCGCTTGAGCCGCGCAGGTGCGGACGCTACCATCCCGCACCCGCGGGCGCGGGCGAGCGCGCCCGACGACGTCGCACGCTGCGCTCGCCACCTCCGCACGCTCCGATGCCCATGATCCACGCGACCAAGAGCTCCGTTTTCACCCGCGCCCTCTGCCTCGCGGTCGCGATGGGCGTGTCGTTGCCCGAGGTCGCCTGGGCTGCGGCGCCGGCCAAGGCCGCGCCCGCGCCGGCGACCGACGGCAAGACCGTGGCGCTGCTGCGCTTCTCCGGTTCGTCGGCCAACGACGTGCGCGGCGGTGTCCAGTCCACGCTCGAGGAGAAGGGCTACAGCATCAAGTCGGTCGCGCTCGATCTCGCGGCCGCCGCGAGCAAGGTGAAGTGCAAGGGCGATCCCGGCAGCGTCGAGTGCTTGACGGCGATCGGCAAGTGGCTCAACAGCAACCCCAAGACCGCGGCCGACTACATCATCCACGGTCGCTACGTCGCGGGCGCACCCAACCGCGTGCAGCTGTCGGTGTTCGACGTCACCAAGGGCACGACGGTGAGCAGCTTCGACGCCGCGCTCGCCGACGGCGACATGATCGGCCCGCACGTGCTGCCGCAGGCGGTGCTGCAGTCGATGCAGGACTACCTCTCGCCGCCGCCGCCGCAGACCGACGAAGAGAAGAAGATCGTCGCGGAGCTCGACGAGCCCGAGAAGACCCAGGAGGAGATGGAGGCGGAGGCCCGCGCCATCGCCGACGCCGAGCAGGCCGCCGCGCAGGCCGCTGCCAAGGGCGCCGAGATCGACACCACCAACATCCCGGTGGATCTGCGCGCCGACTTCAAAGACTTCTGCCGCACCGGTCCTCGCAACAAGCGCAAGACCAAGGAAGATCCGAAGGACCTGCGGCCCAAGTGTCAGCGCGGTCCGATCTTCGGCTACTGGCAGCCGCGCGCGTGGGTGGCGTTGGGCCTGACCATCGGCGCGGGCCTGGGCACGATCGCGTTCTACGGCGCGGCGCTGGGCGCCCGCGCCGACTACAAGAAGGCCACCGACGCGCTCGACGGCTACCTCGCCGCGGTCGGCGGCGATCCGCGACGCGACCCGCGGTTCGCCACGCACAACGGCCAGAGCTACGACGCGCTCGCGACCGAGGTCAGCCGCAGCGGCTCGGTGGTGAAGCAGCGCGCCATCATCGGTGACGTGCTGCTGGGCACCACGGTGCTGCTGACCGGGGTGCTCGCGATCATCATCTCGCAGGACCGCGGCGACGCGAAGGCGTACATCAAGCAGGAGAAGGGCCTGCGCGCCATCAGCGGCACCGTCCGCGTCGGACCGATGCTCACCCGCCAGGGCGGCGGCGTGGGCATGGGCCTGCGGTTCTGAAGACGCGCCCGCGTCTGCGCCGCGGCTGCAGGTTCGGTCGCGGCGCCGCAACCCTCGAAACGGCCGAGGGCCCGAGGGGGTGCCATCGCACCCCGCCGAGCCCTCTTGCCGGAGTTCGCGCCGCAGCGCGACGCCGTCACACGTGGCGGTTGATGAAGTCCGCGAGCTTGGCCTTGCTGCCGGGGTTGCCCACCATCTGGTCGACGACCTTGCCGCCCTTGAACATGAGCAGGGTCGGGATCGAGCGGATCTGGTAGCTGGTCGCGGTCTGCTCGTTCTCGTCGACGTTGAGCTTCACGATGCGCACCTTGCCGGCGAGCTCACCGGCCAGGGCCTCGAGGTGCGGCGCGATCGCACGGCAGGGACCACACCAGACGGCCCAGAAATCGACGAGCACGGGGGTCGCCGAGTCGAGCACGTCGTGCTTGAAGTTCGCGTCCGTGACGTGAGCGATGGATTCGGACATGGTTTCGTTCCTTCTCGAAGCGTAGCGCCCGTGCGCGTGGCGTTCGGGGCGTCGCGGGCGGCAAGCATGGGCCCATCGCGTCCGGGGTGCAAGGTGTGGACGGGGGCGGTCGGCCGGGACTATATTCACGCTGCTCGCGCCGTGGATCGGGCCTTGGATCGGGTCTGGAATCGGTGGGCGCGTGCACCCGAGCGATCGAGACGGCATGCCGCGGATCTTCGTTTCACAGGCGCTGCTGGATGCCTGGTTGGCCAGCGGCCGCACGCGCCTCGACGGTGATCTGCTGCGCTTGCCGGCCGAGCTCGGTGGCGTGTCGCTGTACCTCACGCCCGCGGTCGCGTTCGAGCGCATCGACGGCGCCGACACCGATCCGCACCAGCTGGTCGGCACGGTCCGCGCTGTCGCGGAGCTGGGCCGGATGGGCGCGGAGGTGTACGACACGTCGGTCGTGCTCGGCGAGTGCGCCTACTCCGTTTCGCCAGGGTATCTCGCGATCCCTGTCGGAGAAGGCGGGGTCGAGGCGCTGTTCGACGGCGCGCGGTGGACCGCGCTCGTCGGCGGGTTGACGGCCCTGGGCGGCTGACGCGCTGCGCTCGCGCACGTGCGCGGTGCGAAAGCGGGACCGGTGGCTGCGACCGTGGCGCGCTTGGGGCACAATTGCCGCCGACCATGCAGCTGGTCCTGTTCATCACCGCGGCGCTGGCCTACGGCGCGGCGAGCTTCGCCTACGGCGCCGAGGCCGGCGAGACGCCGGCGGCCGGCGGCGCGCCCTCGGGTCTGCGTCGGCGCGCGCGACCGCTGCTGGTGCTCGGCGCAGTGTTGCACACGCTGCTCATCGGTCTGCAGTGCGTCGACGGCGATCACCCGCTCAAGAACATCTACCTCGCGACCAGCTTCGGCACGCTGGTCGCGGCGCTGGGCTACGTCGGACTGTCGCGCGGACGACCGCTCGAGCCGCTGGGTGCGGTCATGGCTCCGGTCGCGCTGTGCGGTCTCGCGCTGGGCGTCGCGTTCTCGAGCGTGAACCCGGCGACCTTGCCCGGCGGTGGCGGCATCGCCAGCGCGCACGTCGGCTTCGCGTCCGCGGGCCTGGCCGGCTTCACGCTCGCAGCCGCGGTCGCGGGCCTGTATCTGGTCACCGAGCGCCGGCTGCGACGCAAGCAGTTCCGCGCGGTGCAGGGCACGATGAGCCTGACCGGCCTCGATCGCCTGCACCACCGCCTCGTGCTGCTGGTGACGCCGGTGTTCACGCTGGCGATCGTCACCGGCGTGCTGTGGATCCTGCAGGCCGGCGGCCCGCACATGCTCCGCGGCCGCATCTTCGAGATCGTCGCGGCGTTCATCGCGTGGCTGGCCTCGATCGCGCTGCTGGTGATGCGCGCGGCCTGGGGCTCGCGCGGGCGTCAGTCGGCCTGGCTCACGATCGCGGCGTTCGTCGCGGTCGTGCTCATCGTCGTCAGCTACGGGGTGCGCGGGTGAGCGGCGAGCTCATCGCGGTCGGGCTCAACTACAAGAGCGCGCCGGTCGAGCTGCGCGAGCAGCTGGCGATCGCGGCCGACGACCACGGCCGCGTGCTCACGGCGCTGCGCGAGCACGCCGGCCTCGCCGAGGCCATGGTCGTGTCGACCTGCAACCGCGTCGAGGTCTACGGTGTGCCCGCGGCCGGCCGCGAGCACGCCACCGTCGCGTCGCAGGTGATGCCGGTGCTGGCCGAGCTGCAGCGCGTCACCGGCACTCACGTCGGTGACCACGCGTTCGTGCGCCGCGCCGACGAGGCCGCGCGCCACATCTTCCGCGTCACCGCCAGCCTCGAGAGCCTGGTCGTGGGCGAGCCGCAGATCCTGGGCCAGGTCAAGGACGCGTTCGAGCGGGCGCGCGAGCAGGGCGCGATCGGGCCGGTGCTCGATCGCTGCCTGAGCCTGGCGTTCAAGTCGGCCAAGCGCGTGCGCACCGAGACCGAGATCGCCAAGGGTGCGGCCAACGTCTCGTCGGTCGCGGTCGATCTGGCGCGCAGCATCTTCGGCGAGCTGCACGGCTGCATGGCATTGGTGGTCGGCGCCGGCGAGATGGCCGAGCAGGCCGCGGTGCACCTGCGCGAGGGCGGCGTGGCCGAGATCGCGGTGGTCAATCGCTCGGCCGGTCGCGGCGAGGCGCTGGCCGAGAAGGTCAACGGTCACTACGAGCCGTGGGACCGGCTCGCGGCCGAGCTGGTGCGCGCGGACATCGTCATCGCCAGCACCGGCGCGTCGACGCCGGTCATCGATCGCGCGCTGCTCAAGCCGGTGCTCAAGCCGCGCCGTGGTCGGCCGCTGTTCCTGGTCGACATCGCGGTGCCGCGCGACGTCGCGGCCGACGTCACCGGGCTGCCGCAGGTGTTCGTCTACAACGTCGACGACCTGCAGCAGATCGTGCACGACAACCTCCGCTCGCGTCGCGGCGAGGCCGAGCGCGCCGCCGCGATGGTCGAGGAGGAGGTCGGCGGCTTCGTGCAGTGGCTGCGCACGCGCGGCGTGGGCCCGATGCTGGGCCAGCTGCAGGCGTTCGGCCGCGAGGTCGCCGAGATCGAGCTGCGCAAGCACCAGGCCAAGCTCGCGGCGCTGTCGCCCGAGCAGCAGGGCGCGGTCGAGGCGCTGGCGCGCGGCATCGTACAGAAGCTGCTGCACCGGCCGATGGCGGCGGTGCGCAAGGCCGGCAGCGACGGCAACGCCGGCAGCTTCGACGCGGTGGTGCTGGCCGAGGCGCTGGCGCAGCTGTTCGAGCTGAGCGAGCCGCCCGTGGCCGTGGTCGAAGCGCCGCCGCGTCGATCCGAAGGCGGCGGTTGAGGAACCATCGATGACCGATTCCCGCGAGCCCTCCGTGTCCTCCGACGTCCCGCTGCGCATCGCCACGCGCGGCTCCGAGCTGGCGCTGTGGCAGGCGCACTGGGTCCGCGACGCGCTGCGCCGCGTGCACGGCGATGCGCTGCACGTCGAGCTCGTGGTGGTCACCACCGACGGCGATCGCATCCAGGACCGGCCGCTGCACGAGATCGGCGGCAAGGGCCTGTTCGTGAAGGCCATCGAGGATCGCCTGCTCGCGGGCGAGGCCGAGCTGGCGGTGCACAGCATGAAGGACCTGCCGGCGACGATGCACGACGCGCTCGTGATCGCGGCGACGCCTGCCCGCGAGGATCCGCGCGATGCGTTGGTCGGGCCGCCGGGCTACGCGCTGGCGACGCTGCCCGCGGGCACGCGCGTGGGCACCGGCAGCCTGCGGCGTGCGGCCATGGTCGCGCGCATCAACCCCGGCGCGGTCGTGGTGCCGCTGCGCGGCAACGTGCCCACGCGCGTGGGCAAGGTCGATCGCGGCGAGCTCGATGCGGTCGTGCTCGCCGGCGCGGGCCTGCGGCGGCTGGGGCTGGCGGCGCGCGTGACGGAGTGGATCGACGCCGAGCTCATGTGCCCCGCGCCGACCCAGGGCATCTTGGCGCTGCAGTGTCGCAAGCACGACGCACGCACCGCGGCCCTGCTGGCGCCGCTGTCCGACGCCCAGACCGCGCCGCGGGCCGCGGCCGAGCGCGCGCTGCTGCAGCGGCTGCAGGCCGGCTGCACCGTGCCGGTCGGCGCGCATGCGCAGTGGCTCGACGACGGCACGCTGCGCGTCACCGGCATCGTCGTGGGCGAGGGCGGTGAGCCGTTCTTCCGCGCCGAGCGGCGTGGCCCGGGCGAGTCCGCCGCGGCGCTGGGGGCCGCGGTCGCCGACGCGCTGCTGGGCATGGGCGCGGACGCGGTGCTCGCGGCGGCGCGCTGACGGCTGGGGGCGCGACGATCGGCGCGCATCCTCATCGCGGGCGAGGGGCCGTGCGCAGGCGTGCGGCGAGCCGCAGCAGCGACTCGCCGGTGCGCCCCAGCGGCGCCAGTCTTTGTTGCAGCGCGTAGTGCAGCTCGGCCTCGCGCTCGGGTGCCAGCACGCTGCGCACCGCGGTCGCGTACACCTCGACGCGCGCGCGGCCCATCGGGGTCGAGACGGTCTCGATGCGGCCATCGATCCACGCCTGCCTCGCCGCGCCCGCGGGCAGTCCCAGGCGCACCTCGGCCAGCGCGAGCGCGGCGTTGGCCTCGAGCACGCGGCCTTGGTTGGGACCCAGCGCCGGCACCATGATCGCGAGCGCGGCGAGCAGGTCGCGTCGCGCGTCGTCGTCACGGCCGTCGAGCAGCGCGAGCAGGCCGTCGGTGCGGTAGGCGAGGCCCTCGGAAATCGTCCCGGGCGCGTGTCGTGCCATGGCCGCGTGGCCGCGTTCCGCGAGTGCACGCGCGCCGGCCAGGTCACCCTGCGCCGAGTGCACCTGCGACAGCACCAGCAGACACTCGCCGTGCGACAGGCTGTCCTCGCCGTCGAGCTCGGCGTAGCGCCGGGTCGCGTCCTCGAGGTATGCGCGCGCCTCGTCGGCGCGACCGGCGTCGAGCAGCACGATGCCCAGGTTCCACTGCGTGTTGGTGGTGCTGCGTGCACCTGGGTGGGCCGCGCGCGCGCGATCGTACGAGGCCTGCAATCGCAGGATGACCTCGTCGAGCCGCCCCCACGCCACCAGCTGCAGCGTCATCGCGTGATCCGACGCGATCGTGCGCGGATGGTCTTCGCCGTACGCGGACTTGGCGATCTCGTAGGCGCGCTGCGCCGCGTCCATTCCTTCGGGGGTCGCGCCGGTCAAGGTGCTGATGCTCGCGAGTGCCTGCAGCGGCGCGAGCTGGCGCGGATCGTCGGGTGGCCACAGCGTCGCCGCGAGCTCGACCGCCTGCCGCGCGGCCAGCAGCGCCGACTTGTGGTCGCCGCTGCGATGCGCCAGATCGGCGGTGTCGACCAGGAACGCCACGCGCACGGTGGGGTCCTGCGCGGCGTCGACCAGCGCGCGTGTGACCCGGGCGAAGTGTCGGGCCTCGGCGAGCTGTCCCAGATCCTCGAGGTGATGGCCCACGTGCAGGCCCGACTTCGCGGCGCCGATGCGGTCGCCGATCGCGAGCGCAGCCGCGAGCGCGTCGACGGCGAGATCGACCCCGCGCGCGGGGTCGGTCTCGATGAAAGCGAGCGTGCGTCGGGCCCGGGCCTGCAGTGGCGCATAATCGGTTGCGTTCGCGGCCGCGAGCAACGCCGGCATCAGCGCGCCCGCCTCCTCGCGTCGCCCCGCGGTGCTCAGCTCCTCGACCTGCGCGAGCCCTCGCAACACCCGCGCGACCTCGACCGCGAGCTCGGCGGTGTCGGGCGGCGGCACGTCGCCCAGCGCCGCCGCCGAGCTGCACTGCGCAGGTTCGGGCAGCGCGACGGTGGAATCGACCGCGCGCTCGAGCACGTCCGCGCCGCCATCGGCGAGCAGCTGCACCACGGCGTCGACGCGCGCGCGCTGGCCCTCGAGACAATCCGTGCGCCGCAGCGCTTCGCTGGCGTCGATGCTGTGATCGCGCAGCGCTGCGACGCAGTTGGCCTCGGAGGTCTCGCGCCACTGCTGCGCCCACGCGTCGAGCCGCGCGGTCGCACTCGCACGGGTGGTCTCGGCCCACGGCGTCTGCAGCGCGGCGAAGGCCTGCGCGACCGCCTCGTGCTGCGGTGGGCCCCAGGTCGACTCGAGCGACGCGGCGGCCTCGCTGCACTGCACCGGCGGCGCCGAGGTCACGCGCGCGATCGCGAAGCCGCCGCCGGCGATCGCCAGCATCGCCAGCCCCAGCCGCGTGCGCGCGCGTCGGCGTCGCGGGGCGCTCGCCGCCAGCGCCTCGAGCACGGTGGGCATGTCGGGGTAGCGATCGTGGGGCGCGGGCGCGAGCATGCGTCCACAGATCCGCCGCAGCCGCAGCGGCAGCGCCGACGCTGCGGGCGGCAACGCGGCGCCGCGTCCGACTGCGAGCTCGGCCGGCATCGCGGGCGCCGGGCGTTCGCCGCACAGCGCCTCGAGCAACGCCACGCCGAACGCATACTGATCGGCAGCAGGCCCGACCGCGCGGCCGAGCACCTGCTCGGGGGCCATGTACGCGGGCGTTCCTTGCACCGGCAGGTGGCGACCCGTGTGCGGCCCCGCGTCGTCGCGCTCGTCGGTCGACGGCGCCGCGTCGGTGAGCGCGAGGCCGAAGTCGAGCACGCGCACCACACCGTCGTCGCCGACGATCGCGTTGTCGGGCTTGAAGTCGCGGTGGACCACGCCGGCGGCGTGCGCCGCCGCGAGCCCGCGACCGGCCGCGAGATACACCGCCAGGATCTCGTCGACGTCGCGCGGCGCCGCGGTCCGCCAGCGTCGCAGGGTCTGGCCACCGACGTACTCCATCGCGATGTAGATCTGCTCGCCGACGCGCCCCGCGTCGTGCACGGTCACGACGTTGGGATGGGACAGCCGCGCGAGCGTCTGCGCCTCGCGCAGGATCTCGCCCGAGGCGTTGCCGCGCGCATCGACGAGCTTGAGCGCGATGCGGCGGTGCAGCTCGGGATCGTCGGCGAGCACGACCGTGCCCATGCCGCCGCGGCCGATCACCTCGAGCACGAGGTAGCGGCCGATCGCGCTGCCGCGGGCGAGCGCGGGCGCGCCGGTGCCGAGCGGGGCGTGCGTCACCAACGTGGGGTCGGTGGCACTGCTGGGGCCGGGTTCCACGGCTGCCACGATGATGCCGCGAACCGAGCGTCGCGGTGCGAGCCGTCCGCCGCGCGCGCGCGCTCGTGGGCTCGCGGGCGGACGCGGTGTGGTGCTACGGCGCGTCCAGCCGCGCGTACGCGTCCCGGACGGGATCGCCGGCGAGGCCGAACGTCGACAGGTGCCGACCGAACGCGCGCCACTCGGGTTCGCCGACGGAGGGATCGGCCAGCCGCAGCGCCGCGAGGGCGTAGACCTCGACGCGCGCGCGGGCGATCGCGGGCGACAAGGCGGCCGCGCGGGGCAGCACGCGCTCGAGTCGCGCGCGGCCCTCGGGCAGACCCAGGCGCAGCTCTGCGAGCGCGAGCACGGCCTCGGCCTCGAGCACGCTCGGGCGGTCGGCGCCCAGCGCCGGGGTCAGCAGCGTGAGTGCCTCCACCAACAGGTCGCGGGCGTCGCGATCGCGGTGGTCCGCGACCGCGATGATGCCGGCGGAGCTGAGCGCGACCCCCAGCGGTGCGTGGCCGGGCGCGACGCGGCGAAGCCGTGCGATCGCATCCTGGGCGTCCACCCTCGCGCGCGCGAGCTCACCCAGGCCCAGCGCGATCACGGCGCGGATGGCCATCGCGTGCGCCAGGGTCTCGCCGTCGGGGCCCTCCGTGGCGCGGTAGTACGCGGAAGCGCCGTCGAGCTCGATCTGCGCCCGACGCCAGCGGCCGGCGTCGACGAGCGCCACCGCCAGGTTCCACTGTGCGCCCGCGGCGTCGCTGCCGTGCGGGTCGATCGCGGCGGCCGCGGCGTACTCCGCCGCCATCGACGGCAGCGCGACCTCCAACTCGCCGCCCACGACATACTGTGCCGTGAACGCGCGCCGTGTCGCGACCGTCGTGGGGTGATCGTCGCCGTAGGCCGCCGACGCCAGCAGCCACGCGCGTCGGGCCGCCGCCACACCCTCGGCAGACGGGGCCGAGTAGGCGATCACGTTGGCCAAGGCCGCCAGCGGCGGGATCTGTTTCACGGAGTCCGGCGGCATCGCGTGGGCGGCGAGGGCGACGGCAGCGTCCGCGGCGACGCGCGCGTGGACCCACTCGCCGCGCGACGCCGCCAGGTTCGCGCGATCGACCAGCGCCGCGAGCTGCAGTCGGTCGTCGTGCACCGTCGCGATGACCGAGTCGATCATTCGTCCCCACCGCTTGGCCTCGTCGTAGAGGCCGAGCCGGTTGAGGCTGTGCACCAGCGTCAGGCCCGCGCGTCCGGCCAGCGCTCGATCGCCGATCGCGATGGCTGCAGCGATCGCGACCAGGTGGAGCTCGACCGAGCGCGCGGGGTCGGCCTCGGCGCGCGCGCGGACCCGCAGCGCGCGCACGCGGATGGGCTCGTAGCCGCTGGCGGTGGCGTCGCGCAGCAGCTGCTCGGCCAGCTCGCGCGCGGCGTCGTAGCGGTGCGCCGCCGCGAGCTCCTCGGCCTGCGACAGCGCGGCGCGGATGCGGCGGACCTCTTCGAGCTGCTCGCGCGTGTCCGGTGGCGGCATGCCGTCGTCGAAGCTGGCGGCCTCGGTGCACACCTGCGGCTCGGGCAGCGCGGCGGTGGAGTCGACCGCGCGCGCGAGCACGTCGGGGTCGCCGGCCGCGAAGAGCTCGACCAGGGCGCGGGTGCGCTCGAGGTGGTCGTCGAGACAATCGATCCGCCGGCGGGCTTCGCCTGCGTCGAGCTCGTGGCTGCGGAACGCCGCGACGCAGGTGGCCTCGCGCGTCTCGGCCCAGCTCGCGGCCCACGCATCGATCCCGGCCATCGCGGTGGTGCGGGTGGTCGCGGCCCACGGGACGTCGGCGGCGGCGAAGGCCTGCATCACGGCCTCGCGCGGCTGTGCGCCCCAGACCGCGTCGAGGATCGCGTGGGTGTCACCACACTCGCTGGTGGTGGTGTCGGTGAGTCGCGCGAGCCCGAAGCTGGTTGCCGCCAGGCCGGCCAGCGCCGTGGCCACCAGCGCGCGCGTCCGCCGTCGACGCGGCGACGCCAGCTGCAACGCGTCCAGGAGCTGCGTCATCGAAGCGAAGCGCTCGTGCGCCGCCGTTGCGAGCGCGCGCAGCAGCGCCCGCCGCAATCGCGCCGGCACGGTCGTCGCGGCCGGGGGCGGCACCAGTGCCTCGCCGCGGGTGAGCGCCGCGGGAGCCAGCGGCAGCGGTCGCTGCCCACACAACGCCTCGAGCAACGCGAGCGCGAACGCGTACTGATCGGCGGCGGGCCCGATCGCGAGGCCCAGCCGCTGCTCGGGGGCCATGTACGCCGGCGTGCCGCGCAGCTTGGCGGCACGATGCTCCGGGTCGCTGCGCTCGGCCGAGACCTCCTCGTCGGTGCGCGGCTGCGGCAGCTCGGTGGTCGCGAGGCCGAAGTCGAGCACGCGCACGACGCCGTCTTCGCCGACGATCGCGTTGTCGGGCTTGAAGTCGCGGTGCACCACGCCCGCGGCATGGGCGGCCGCGAGGCCGCGGCCGGCGGCGAGGTAGACCGCGAGGATCTCGTCGATCGCGCGCGGCCGGGCGCTCTGCCACGCGCGCAGGGTCTGGCCGCGCACGTACTCCATCGCGATGTACACCCGCTCGCCGTCGCGTCCGACGTCGTGCACCGCGACGACGTTGGGGTGGGACAGCCGCGCGAGCGCCTGGGCCTCGCGCAGGATCTCGGCGTGCTCGCGACCGCTGGCGTCGACGAGCTTGAGCGCGATGCGACGATCGAGCTCGGGATCGTCGGCGAGCACGACCGTGCCCATGCCGCCGCGGCCGATCACGTCGAGCACGAGGTAGCGACCGATCGCGCTGCCGCGGGCGAGCGGCGGCTGCACCCGGCGCGGGCCCGCCGCCTGCGTGACCAGCGTGGCGTCGGTGCTGCCGGTGTGGCTGGACTCCACGGCGGGATCGATGATGCCGCGAATGCCAGTGCTGCGGCTCATCCGCGTGTCGATCGTGCCGGGGCTCGCCGGGCCGAACGCGTCGCGCGCGGGGTCGCCGGCAACGGTGGCGCGTGCCGGTCGAGGTGGGCCCGCAGCAGCGCAGCGAGCCAGTCGAGCACGACCCGCACGCGCCGCGGCACGCTGCGCCCGTGCGGATGCAGCAGGGACACCGGCAGCGGCGCCGGGCGCAGCCGCGGCAGGATCTCGACCAGCTCGCCGCGCTGCAGCGCCGTCGCGAGGCCGTCGTGCGGCGCCTGGATGATGCCCAGGCCGGCCAGGCACGCGGCGGCGTAGGCATCGGCCGAGTTGACGGTGACGGCGGCCCGCATCGGGCGACTGCGCGTGCGCCCGCGCTCGCGATACTCGAACGTGGGCACGTCGGCGCCGAGGTCGGCGGCGTAGTGCACCAACACGTGGTCGTCGAGCTCGGCGACCGTGCGTGGAGTGCCGCGGGCGCGCAGGTAGGCCGCGCTGGCGCAGCTGATCATCGGCAGCGCGCCCAGGCGGGTGGCGACCAGGCTCGAGTCGCGCAGGCTCGCGACGCGCACGACCGCGTCGAAGCCCTCGCCGACGATGTCGACGAGTCGATCTGTGCTCGACAGCTGCAGCTCGAGCCCGGGGTGTCGCGCGAGCAGCTCCGGCAGGCGCGGGATCACGACGCGGCGCGCGAGCCGGACCGGAAGGTCGACGCGCACGCGGCCGCGCAGCGCGGCGTCGCCGGCGAAGAGCGTCTGCAGCTCCTGCGCGGCGTCGAGCAGCGACCGTGCGCGCGCGAGCACCCGCTCGCCGTCGGGGCTGCAACGCACCGCGCGGGTGGTGCGGTGCAGCAGGCGACAGCCCAGCGCGTGCTCGAGCCGCCGCACCTGCTGCGAGACGCGGGCCTTGGGCACGCCGAGCTGGGCGGCGCCGCGGGTGAAGCTGCCGGCTTCGGCGACGTGGAGGAACGCGCGGAGGTTGTCGAGCTGCAGCTCCATTGTATGGTTCCGTGCAACACTTTATCGTAGTTGTTGCGCCTACCGCGACCAGTGGGGCGGGCGGAGACTGCGGGCATGAACGACCGAAGCATCCCCGCGCCCACGCCTGTCTCGCTCGCACTCGTCACCGGTGGCAGCCGCGGCCTGGGCCGCGAGATGGCGCTGCAGCTGGCCGCGCGCGGCATCGACATCATCCTGACCTACCGCAGCCAGGCCGCGGCCGCGGCGGAGGTGGTCGCGGCGATCCGCGGCCAGGGCCGCCGCGCGGTGGCGCTGCCGCTCGCGGTGGGGCAGGGCGCGAGCCTCGACGCGTTCGTGCCGGCGCTGCGCGAGGCGCTGCACGAGCACTGGCGCCGCGAGCACGTCGACGCGCTGGTGAACAACGGCGGCAACGGCGTGCACGCATCGATCGCGACCACGACCGAGGCGCAGTTCGCCCAGATGCTGGCGGTACACCTGACCGGGCCGTTCTTCCTGACGCAGCGGTTGCTGCCGCTGCTCGCCGACGGCGGCCGCATCCTCAACGTCTCGAGCGGCCTGACCCGCTTCTCGCTGCCCGGCTACGCCGCCTACGCTGCCGCCAAGGGCGGCGTCGAGGTCCTCACCCGCTACCTCGCGGTCGAGCTCGGCAGCCGCGGCATCACCGTCAACACCCTCGCCCCCGGCGCCATCGCGACCGACTTCGGCGGCGGTGCCGTGCGCGACAACCCCACGCTCGCCGCGATGATCGCCGGCCAGACCGCGCTGGGCCGCGTCGGCCAGGCGCCGGACATCGGCGGCGCGGTGGCGTGGCTGCTCGCGCCGGAGAGCCGGTGGATCAACGGGCAGCGGATCGAGGCGTCGGGCGGGATCCATTTGTGACGCGTGACGTGTGACGCGCTGACGGGATCGCCGGTGCGCTGGCGTCCGTGCGCACGCTGGGGATCGGGGCAGCTTTGCGTGTTGTGCCGCGCGGCGTACGACCTCGGGCGAGGAGACCGACCATGCCCGTGATCAACATCGTCCCGCGCCGCTCGTTCAGCTTCAGCACGACCACGACGGTCACCCTCGCGACCAACGTCGACGTCGGCCAGTGGCGCGAATCGACGCTGCTCGTGAGGCTGCACGCCACCGGCCTGGGCACCGGGTCGACCGCGGCATTCAACGCCAAGACGATCGCTCCGTCCCGCGACGAACCGAACGTGGAGTTCGTGAACTCCACCGCGGTGGCTACGGTGTCGTTCTCCAACACCGATACCGCGGGCACCCTCGGTCGCGGCGCCTTCACGGCCAACTTCGGCGCGACGATCAAGCTCGAGCTGGTCGCGACCAAGGGTTCGGGGACCTGCGACTTCACGATCAGCGTCGACCTCGTGACCAAGGAGTGATGCCGTGGCTGGCGTCATCGTCGAGCTGTTCCCCCGTCGGAGCTGGGACTTCGGTCAGCTCGCGCCGACCGGTGTGGTCCGATTTGCGCTGGTCCATGCATTGCCCGTCGCCGACTTCTCCGAGGCGTCGCTGCAGCTGCGGTCGCACGGGCACACGATGTCGTCAGGTCAGAGCATCCGCTTGCGCGCGTTCACGGCTGCGCCGTACCCCGAGACACCGCAGACACTCTTCTGGGCCAGCGCGACCGCGCTCGCGGACATCTCGCTCACCTCCGTGATCGCTGCACCGACCTTGCTGCTGGCGCCGCTACCCAACAACTTCGGCGGCCACCTGTACCTCGATCTCACCGCGACGATGGGGTCCTCGACCGTCGCGCTTTCGGCGACGCTCTCGGCCCAGCTGGTGCTCAAGCGCAGGAGGTGGCAGTGACGCCCATCGACACACCCGTGATTCGATGCGAGCCGGCGCCCGTGTGGAGCGGGAACTATGTGGTCGCAGGCGACGACCCGCGGCTCTTGTCGCGCGCGCTGGCACTGGCGGCGCCATCGGTGGCGCTCGCGCGGCCGCGGCCTGCCCGGTCGGGGTCGGGGGCGTTGCGCGTCGGCGGACCCCCGGCCGCTGCCGGCCGGACGCCCGGCGGCCAGCCCGTGTCGCTACGGTCGCGTGCGATCGCACCCGTCGCGCGGCCCAGACCGGGGGCCGACGAGCTCGTGTCTGGCGACGAAGGCGGACCCGCGACCGCCGGCTTCGTGCCCAAGCGGATGACGAGCTATGGCACCGGCCTGGTGCTCGATTGGTTGATCGACCTCGAACGGCAGGACCAACCGTACCTCGTGACCGTGAACAAGCTGGCCAGGCCCCGACACGAACAGCACCACCCGACGGTGCTCGATGCCTACGTCCCCGCGGGCATCGGCGAGCTTGCGCGCTGGAGCGCGTTGTGGATGTGCGACGACGACAACTCGTATGCGAGCTACGCGCTCGCGACGGTCACGGTGGAAGACGTCGACCAGGGCGCGTGGCTCGAGGAGGGTTTCAGGCCGCTGTCGATCGTTCCCTACGCTCAGGTCGAGGCGCTGCGCCGCCGGCAACGCGTCAAGATCGGGGCGGAGGACGCAACGCCGATCGAGATCGAGATCGAGGTCACGACGTGGCGCGCGACGGTGCACTTCGCGGCATCGGCGATGGCGGACGATTGGGGCCGACCAGGCGCGATGGTGCAGGATACTCGCTACACCGCGTTGGTTCCGGCGCACGAGTTGGTCGACCACATCGAGCAGCACCGGCTCGAGGGCCTGCGTCCGATCAGCATCCGCGGCGTCGGCGTCCCGGTGGTCCACGCGGACGAGGACGGCGTGCAGATCACCGACATGGAACCGAAGCTGTCGGTCGTCTACGTGAGAGACGGTGTGTCCGACGAGGACTGGCTCGCGATCGTCCAGATGCCAGCCGCCTTCTTCGACCCGGCGCACGGCCAGGCATGGGCGGCGGGGTTTCGCACGATCTCGCTCACGGGCTACAACAGCCACGGTCAGCTGATGTTCGCTGCGGTGATGGTACGCGACACGTCGGGAGCCGACGGCGGGGTGAGCGAGGGCTGGACCTACCAGCGCGGGATGACCAGCGGGGTGTTCGAGATCGAGTGCATCAACCGGCGCAGCAAGGGCGAGCAACTGGTCTGCTTCACCTCGTATCCCGGAGAAGGGGACGGCTGGCCCGGGTTGTCGCAGGGGGCGGCGGACGTTCGCCTGTACGCCGCGGTGTGGCGCCGCTACGCCCCGCGGCGGCTGGCGGTGTCCCACGACGCGTACGCGCGCGACGAGGATGCGCTGTCCAGGTTCGGCGAGATCTTGCCGACGCACATGCAGAAGTACAACGTGAGCGCCGCAAGCGTCGCGATCTCGAAGGACGGCGAGCTGGTGTTCTCCGCGGGCTACAGCTTCGCGCCGGAGGGCTACCCGGAGGTGACGCGCGCGTCCCCATTTCGACTGGCGAGCGTGTCGAAGTCGATCACGTCGCTGGGGATCTTCGCGTTGATCCAAGACGGCGCGCAGGTCGAGCTGAAGGACGGCAGCGTGGTGCCGCTGGGGTTGGATGTGAACGCGTTCGACATTGTGGGGATGCCGACGCTGCCGGACGTCGTGGCTGCAGTTGCGCCGTTGTCGACGATCGGGCGGTTGCTGAGCCACCGGTCCGGATGGCGGGGCGAGGCTCACCCCGCATTGGGCCCGGACACTGTGGATCTCGGCGCTGGGTCGGCCCATGACCGCGCGATCGCGCAGGCGCTGGGAGTGCCGCTGCCGCTGGTGGATCTGCAGGTGCAGTGGTTCATGGGGCACCCGGAGGTGTGGGAAGACCCGGAAAGTCCTTTCAAGGCGATTGGGCTTGCTGATGCCGCGCCCGTCGAGGACTTCAACCACAAGTTCCAGTACTCGAACGCCAACTACCTCTTCCTTCAGTGGGTAACGGAGCTAGCCTCCCACCAAGGCTACGGCGACTTCATCTGGACGCGCATTCTTGAGCCACTCGGGGCGAACCTCGCTCTCATTGGTTCCGAGCGGATCGCGGCTTTGGCGGGCGAGCCAGTCTATCCCGCGACCAAGGTATCCTACCGCAACGATGCACCCTTCGAAGACGTCGACCTCTCGGTAGAAGTCGCGCCATCGGTCGTAGGGCGCGGCAAACTCGGCGTGTTTGCTCACCCGTGGCAATCCGTCGGCCCCTACATCCGAAACCGCGAACGCACGCAAGGCGCTGGGTCATGGGCCGGGACACCCGACGCGTGTCTCGTGCTCATGGAGTCCTTCTTGGGATGGTCTCGCTCGTCAGGGCACGGTGGGATGGTGGCCGCCGATGGTCGCGAACTTCTGTCTGCCGCGACGATGGATGCGATCTGGGCGGACGATCCGATCGCGCAGCTGAGCGACGACATCCCCGCGGGACCGGGCGCGTCGTACCTCAGGGGTTGGTACAGCATTCCGCACGCGCCCCGGGTGGAAGAGCTCGTCGCGCAGGGAGACGCCGAAGGCGAGGCAGCCTCGCTCGCGCGAACAGACAAGGGCTGGTGTCTCGCGTTGACGCTGACCAGCCTGACCCAGCTCGACGGGCTGCGCGAGGCCTTTGTCGACGCGATGCTTGAATGAGAGCAGCATTGTCAGCGCCGCGACGGCAATGCTGGAGGATTGAGTTCGTGTCGCGCTGCAGTCTTAGTGCACCGCGTCCGCGCCGTCGAGGCGTCCCGGGAACACGGCGATGCGCGCGGACGGGTTGCCGTGGGATGGGTATCGAATCATCGCCACGACGACCTCACCGAGTCCATCGCCGTCGAGGTCCGGGGTCCCGAGGATGGTCGCGTGTGCTCCGTACGCGGCAACACGCTCGACCCCATCCGTGCCCACGCAGAACCTAGCCTCCCAGTTTCGTGACGAGAGCGACAGGGGAAGTCGATCGACTCCAAGGTCGCGGCCATCGAACCACGAGAAGCCTGCCTCGACTGATGCGATTGCAAGATCCGGGGTGCCGTCGCCGTTCCAGTCCGAGCCGCTGGCCAGCCGGTTCCCCAATGGGCAATCGGTGAGTAGAGCCGGCACAGCATCGCCCGACTGGACCAGCTCCTCGAGCCTGCCCTGCGTCGTCGGATTGGCGACGAGTCGGAACATACTGGGCGGGCCCACGTCAGCTTGGCATCCCGCATCGCGGAACGGAAACGCGCCGACCTGAGGACCTGCGAGCCAGAGCTCGGTGGGCTGGTCGTCGCGGTCCTCGGGGATCGGTCCGATCGAAAACACATAGCTTCGGCTGGGCCCGACGTGGACGGTCCAATCCTGGCCATCGAGATCGTTGAGGTCGAGATCAGGCTGGTATGGCCCGCCGAATCGACCGACCGCGTCACCCGACGTCGACGCGTGATCCTCCACCGCCCGAAAGTGCGACACCACGAGGTCGCCGTACTCGTCCTGGTCGAGGTGTGGGACGCTCGTCGGCAGCGCGAACAGCGGTGCGCGGAGGGTCGGATCCCCGGGTTGGATGATGCGAAACCCCGCGCCCTTCGCCGCCAGATCATCGAGGACGAGCGTCGAGTTGGGTGCGCCTGTGCCGAACACGACCCAAGACATCCGGCCGTTGGCCGGGTGCACGTGCAGCTCGTCGCGCCCGTCTCCGGTCATGTCGTCGATGCGTCCGAGCAGGATGCGTTCCCACTGGTCGACTTCGTCGAACGCGAGCTCCGCGAGCGGAGCCTCGATCACCCAGACCCGTCCGTCGCCGCCGTCGACCCGCAGCTCCCGCGTGGCAGCGGGCACGGCCTCACCGAAGAGCACGAACGTGCGCACGCGCTCGCCCGCGGGGTCCTCGACGAACGCCGCGACGCCGAGGTCGACGAAGCCGTCGCCGTCGATGTCGCCGAGTCCGGCGACACGCGTCTCGTTGGGCGAGACGAAGCCGGGCCCGAAGCGCACCTCTTGCACGACGCGCTCGGCGAGCACGCCGCCGTTGGGCCCCGGCTCGGGCTGCGCCTGGTCGAGCGCGATCGCCTGCGCGACCAGTGCAGCGCTGGCCGGCGGATAGCCGAGCACGAGCAGCTCCGGCAAGCCGTCGCGCTCGAGGTCGCCGGCGAGCGCGAGGTCGACGACCTCGAGGCTGCCGTACATCGCGATCGCGCAGGGGTCGAAGCCCGCGTCGCCGCCGCTGGTGCTGTCACCGAGCGTCGCGAACGTCGCCATGCCCGAGTCGGCTTCGTCGCCGGCGACCGCGGGTGCGTGGTCGCGGCAGCTCGCGACGATCGCGAGTGCCACGAGTCCGCGCACAGCAGCACGCGCGTTCACGGCCGACCTCCCTCGGCGTACCAGCGGGCGCGGATCTCCGGCCAGCTGGCGCCCGCGGCCTTGCGCCGGATGTTCTCGCCGTGGTAGCGGACCGTGCGCGGCGCGATGGTCTCCGCCGCCGCGATCTCCTTGTGCTCGAGTCCGAGCAGGAACTTCGGCAGCAGGCTGCGCTCGCGGGGCGACAAGCGCAGTTGATCGGCCAGCAGCGCCGCGCTGCGCACCACGACCGCGGTGGAGTCGGGAGACGACGTGATCTCGCTGCGCAGCACCACACGCAGTGTCCGGGAGCAGCGGGCGAGGTCGAACAGTCGCGCAGCCAGCTCGGCGCGCGTGCTGGGCCACGCGATCACGTCGGTGGCGCCGAGATCGATGGCCCGGCGTGCGTTGAGGATGGAGGCACGAGTGGCGACCACGAGCGAACGTGCCGTGGGGTTGCAGCGACGCGCGCGTTGCAACAGGCCCAGCGCCGTGGTGTCTCGCGGCGCCACCGCGAAGGCGAACACGTCACAGCTCCGCAGCGCAGCGTCGAGATCGGCGGCGTCGGCCGTCACCGGCACGACATCGAACCCCGCTTGTGGCAGCCACTCGAGCAGCGTGCGACGGGCAACGTGCAGCCGACTCGTCCGTACGCCAACGCGTGGCGCGGCGTCCCTCGGTCTGCCCCCCCCCCATGTGCGAAATCTCGCGAGTTGCGAGCCATCCTAGACTCCTTCCCCTCCACGCTACGCGCTCGCCCGCCGCTCGTCCAGGGCTTCCCGTCGCGTGGCGCGAACGGACGAGTTTTTGCGGCGGGCCACTGGCGAGACGGCGCGCGGGCGCGGTCGCGGCACGCGAGGCAGCGCGAGCTACCCGCCTGCGTCCGCGCCGTCGAGGCGCCCCGGGAACACGGCGATGCGCGCCGACGGGTTGCCGTCGGCAGGGAAGCGGGCCATCGTCACGACGATGTCGTCGAAACCGTCGCCGTGCAGATCAGGGGCGCCGAGTATTGCCCAGTGGTGATGGGTCGCGGCGAGGCGGTCGCTGCGGGCGTGGATCGCAACCTGAGCTGAGGCATGATGACTGATCATCCGGATCGGTGTGTGGTTGTCGGTGATGTCGGTCTGAGCTCGGCTGGCGGAGCGGAGCGATGAGGATCATGCTCGGCAGTTG
>JAIBBS010000047.1 GCA_019694555.1 Nannocystaceae bacterium | reverse complement strand
CACCGCCTGCGACGACGACGTCGTGGCGAGCGCCGCGCGCCGCGGCCGCGCGCGGCGATCCGAGGCATGCGTCATCTCACGCTGGCACCCGTGGTCGACGGCGCCGATGTGGGGCCACACTCCGCCGACTTTCACGCCCCGGCACGCGTCGTTGCGCGCCGCATCGCGTGGAACTGGACAAGCGCCATGCTCGACCTCGCGAAGACCCGGAACATCGGAATCTCGGCCCACATCGACTCGGGCAAGACCACGCTCACCGAGCGGATCCTCTTCTACACCGGCAAGATCCACAAGATCGAAGAGGTGAAGGGCAAGTCCGGCGTCGGCGCGACGATGGACTCGATGGAGCTCGAGCGCGAGCGCGGCATCACCATCCAGTCCGCCGCGACGCACGTCACCTGGGCCGACCATCACGTCAACATCATCGACACGCCCGGACACGTCGACTTCACCATCGAGGTCGAGCGCGCGCTGTCGGTGCTCGACGGCGCGATCTTGGTGCTGTGTGGCGTCGCCGGCGTGCAGTCGCAGTCGCTCACGGTCGACCGGCAGATGCGCCGCTACAACGTTCCGCGGCTGGCGTTCATCAACAAGATGGACCGCTCGGGCGCGGACGCCTACCGCGTGCACGAGGCGCTGCGCAGCAAGCTCAAGCTCAACGCCGTGATGATGACGCTGCCGATCGGCGCCGAGGATCGCTTCGAGGGCGTGATCGACCTGCTGACCCGTCGCGCGTACTACTTCGACGGCGGCAACGGCGAGACCGTGCGCGAGGCCGACATCCCCGACGGCTACGAGGACAAGGTCGAGGAGTGGCGCGCGAAGCTGTGCGAGGCCGTCGCCGAGCACGACGACGCGCTGACCGAGAAGTTCCTCGAGGGCCAGGAGCTCACCGCGGAGGAGATGATCCCGGTCATCCGCAAGGCCACCATCGCGCTCAAGTTCGTGCCCACGTTCTGCGGCTCGGCCTACAAGAACAAGGGCGTGCAGACCATGCTCGACGGCGTCACGCGCTACCTGCCGGACCCGACCGAGGTGACCAACAAGGCGTTCTTGCGCGAGGGCAACAGCGAGCGGGAGGTCGTGCTCGAGACCAAGGACGACAAGCCGCTGTGCTCGCTGGCGTTCAAGCTCGAGGACGGCCGCTACGGCCAGCTGACCTACCTGCGCATCTACCAGGGCAAGGTCGGCAAGGGCGACACCATCTACAACGCGCGCACCGGCCAGAAGGCGAAGGTGGGCCGGCTCGTGCGCATGCACGCCGACAAGATGGAGGACATCGATGGCGCGGGCGCCGGCGACATCGTCGCGCTGTTCGGCATCGACTGCGCCGCCGGTGACACGTTCACGGGCGAGACGCCGTACTCGCTGCGCTCGATGTACGTGCCCGAGCCGGTCATCTTCTACGCGGTCAAGCCCAAGGACAACGCCATGCTGGCGAACTTCTCCAAGGCGCTCAACCGCTTCGCCAAGGAAGACCCGACCTTCAAGGTGCGCCGCGACGAGGAGTCGGGCGAGACCATCATCGCGGGCATGGGCGAGCTGCACCTCGACGTCTACATCGAGCGCATGCGTCGCGAGTACAAGGTCGAGACCGTCGTCGGCGAGCCGCAGGTCGCGTACCGCGAGACCATCCAGCGCGAGGTCCCGTACGAGTACACGCACAAGAAGCAGACCGGCGGTTCGGGTCAGTACGCCAAGATCGGTGGCGTGATGCGGCCGCTGCCGGATCCGCAGCCGGGCGAGCACTACCGCTTCCTCGACAAGATCGTCGGCGGCATCATCCCGCGCGAGTTCATCCCCTCGGTCGACAACGGCTTCCAGATCGCCAAGGACCGCGGCGTGCTCATCGGCTTCCCGGTCGTCGACATCGAGATGGAGCTCAACGACGGTGGCTTCCACGCCGTCGACTCGAGCGACATCGCGTTCCAGGTCGCAGCCCGCGCTGCGTTCAAGGAGGCGATGCGCAAGGCCGATCCGGTCGTGCTCGAGCCGCTGATGAAGGTCGAGGTCGAGACCCCGGAGGAGTTCCAGGGCGCCGTCCAGACCACGCTCATCCGCCGCCGCGGCATCATCGTCGGCTCCGACACCAAGGTCGGCACCAACGCCATCGAGGCCCACGTGCCGCTGTCGGAAATGTTCGGCTACTCGACCGAGCTGCGCAGCGCGACCCAGGGCAAGGCCGAGTACTCGATGGAGTTCGAGAAGTACGCCCCGGTGCCGCGCAACATCCAGGAAGCCCTGGTGGACAAGTACAAGGATCGGCCCAAGGGCTGATCCGCGGCCGCGTCAGCCGACGCGTGCACGCGCGCGCTTGAGCGCGAACATGTGCGCGTCGGCGGCCTGCATGTCCGCCACGAACGACGGCGCATCGCCGCGGCACGCGGCGATGCCACAGCTGAACGACAGCGCGTAGGGACGCGTGGTGGTGGCGTTGCGCTTCGCTACCGTCTGCTCGAGCCGCGAAAGCGCGCGAGGAGCATCCAGCAGGTTGGTGTTGGTGAGCAGCACGCCGAACTCGTCGCCGCCCAGTCGCGCGACGATGTCGGACTCGCGGAAGGTCGCGATGAGGATCTGGCCGAACTCGGCCAGCGCGCAATCACCCTCGTGATGTCCGAACCCGTCGTTGATGGCCTTGAAGCGATCGAGGTCGATCATCGCGACCACCGCCTGCTGCCGGCTGCGGCTGCACAGCGCCAGGGCCGTGCGCGCCAATGCGAAGAAGCCGCGGCGATTCGCGAGGCCGGTCAGGGGATCCACGGTCGCCAGCCGCAGCGCCGCGAGCTCGTCCGCCACGATCGCGCCGAGATCGCGAAGGGCCTGGACGTCGCCGTCGACGAGGGCGCGCGGGCGGCGGTCGAGGACGCACAGCGCACCGAGTCGCAGCCCACCGGGACCGCGCAGGGGCACGCCCGCGTAGAAGCGGACGTAGGGCGCGCCGAGTACGAGCGCGTGATCGGCGAAGCGAGCATCGGCGCGCGCGTCGGGGACCACGAACACGTCGTCACAGTCCATCGCGCGGTGACACAAGGAGGGTTGCGGCTCGCGCGGGGGTTCTTCCAGCGGGCGGCTACCCGGCAGCCACGGCTGCGCTCCGTCGGCCAGCGTCACCATCGCGATGGGTACGTCGAGCAGTCGGCGCGCCAGGCGAGTGCAGCGTTCGAAGCGCTCCTCGGCCGCGGTCTCGAGCAGCGCGAGTGGATGCGCCTCGTGCACAGGCACGGGGTCGTGGGGTGGGATCGAAGGCGGCCTCATCGTGGCGCGGATGCCCGCAGTCGATCCCGCCATCGCGTCGATTGCTTGCCGGCTTGAGCGGCGCGTACGCCCCGAAACTGACCGCCTCGCGTCCAGCACGCCGGTTCGCGGGCCGTCAGCAGGGGCCACCGCGGCCGATCGGCCATGGCGGCGGGTCGCCGGCGGCGAGCCGATCGACCCACGTGAGCAAGGTCGGGATGCGGTGGGCGCCGTGCATCGCCTGCACGCGCGCGGCGGCCTGCTCGGGCGGCACGCCCGCAGCGGTGACCCACAGCGGTTGCCGGCTGCCGCCGCGGTAGACCGGGATCGCGAACCCGCCGTCGCCGTAGGGCGTCTTCGCCACGCCGATCACCGCGTAGCGCCCCGCGAAGTGATCGTACAGATGCGCGCCGAGTCCAGGCGTGCCCGCCGCGTCGAGCTGGACGTAGCCATCGATGACGAGCGTGTCGACGGGATCGCGCAGCTTGGCCAGCACTGCGAGCAGACACGGCAGCTCGCGTTCGGCGAAGCGGCCCGGCACGTAGGGTGCGACGTGGTCGATCCGCGCGACCAGCGTGGCGAACGGGGTCGCGTCCGCGTCGCGGTCTGCGACGACGCACGCGGCGGTGGCCGCGTCGGTGCCGGCTTCGTAGTCGACGTCGAGCACCGCGAAGGCCACGGGCTCAGGGTAGCAGGCGGGCGATCCAGCCGTCGGTCGCGAGGCCGGATGCATCGGAGATCTGCGCGACCACGAACATCGAACCGTCGGCGCCCACGACCACGTCGCGGCCGAAGTCGTCGCCGCCACTGAGCTCGGGGTAGGCGCGCGACCACTGCACGGTCCCCTCGGCGTCGAGCTTGACCACGAACATGTCGCGGTCGCCGAACTGACTGTCCCAGCCGATGGCGACCGCGCCGCCGTCGGGTGCAGGCGCGACGCCGTGGAGGTTGGCCGGCGACATCGTGGTCACGACCTTCGCCTCGTGCGCGGTGTCGGTCCCGCTGTACGTCGCGACCCAGCCGCCGCCGGGATCGGCGTAGCCGACCACCCAGTCGAGCGACGTCAGCGGATCGCGGGCGACTGCGAGCGCCTCGTTGTCGCTGCCCAGCACGATGTCGAAGCTCGTCGAGGTGAGGTTCTCCGACAGTTGGTAGAACCCCGCCGTGGTCATGCCCGTGGAGTACTGGCCAACCATCTGCAGGCGCAGCGGGCCCTCGTACAGCAGGTCGTAGAGGAAGCCGCCGTCGGGGAGGAACGGTCCGCCCTGGATCGGCATCATCGCGGTGCCGGCGGCGTCGATGGGCCAGACCGTGCCGACGCCGTCGACGTCGTGGCCGCCGACGTAGAGGTTGTCGTCGGGTCCGAGCGCCACGCCGAACCCGGTGCCGTCGAACTCCAGCGTCCAGCGCAATTCGCCGTCGTCGCCCAGCGTCGCAGCGGCCGTGCGCCACACACCCTCGGGTGTGCCGGTGGTCGCGGTGCCGATGACGTCCTTGCCGTCGACCCGCAGCACGTCGAGGCCCCAGCCATAGGGATCGGGCCACGCGAGCTCGGGATGTTGCCACTGCCAGACGATGCTGCCGTTGGCGTCGAGCCGCCACACGCCGGCGGCGGTGCTGTCCGGCGTCAGGCTGGTGCTGACCGAGACCACGATGTCGCCGTCGCCGATGGCCTCGATCGCGAACGCGCCGTCGAAACCGACCGGCTGATCGCCGACGACCACGCTCCATGCGACCTCGCCCGAGCGCACGCAGTCGGGGTTGCAGCCGTCGCCGGTGCTGCGGTTGCCGTCGTCGCAGGCCTCGTCGCCTTCGACCACGGCGTTGCCGCAGACGGCATCGCCGCCCGTGCTCGAGCTGTCGAGCGTGGTCGTGACGGTGGTGGACACCGAGGTCTCGAGCGACGCGCTCGCGTCGAGCGTGGTCGGGCCGGCTTCGCTGCTCGTGCTCGAGCTGCTCGAGCTGCCGCCGAGCTCGACGCAGGTCCCGCCCAGGCCGTCGCCCGCGTGGGTGCCGTAGCGCGCGCCCGACGTGCAGCTGTCGTCGGGGAACGAGCACCAACCCGTGGCCTCGCACGTAGCACCGTCGCCACGGCCGGCGCAGTCGCCATCGTCGGCGCACGCGAAGCCGCCGAGCTTGCACGCGGCCGCGATGCAGCCGACGAGGAGCAGGCCCGCGATGGCGGTGCGCGACACCGCCTCCATGGTAGATCGCGGACGCGGCCGCGCACACCGGGCCCGCCGGTGTGCGCGCAGCCGCCCGCTCAGCGCTTGCGCAGGGCCGGCTTGGGGTACGACGGCGGCTTGGGGTGGCTGTCACCCCACGCGTGGATCTCGGCGTCGTCGAGCAGGATCGCCGGTGCCGCGACCGACATCGGCGAGGCGAACGCGCTCAGCTCGGCCGGCGCGCCCGAGGGCTCGAACGGGTGCCCGCCGATCCGCATGTGGTGCACGACCGCGATCTCCTTGCCCACCGCGGCGAGCTCGCGCAGCTTGGCCAGCTCGGGCGGACGCATGAAGCCCAGCCGCACCAGCTCGCGCTTGCCGTCCTTGCCGATGCGGTACGCCATCATGCCGCGGCCCATGCCCGAGCCGCGCGCGATGACGATGCCGTGGTCCATGCCGCGCGCGCGCACCAGCGACAGCAGCTTCTTCTCCATCGCGGCCGCGCCGAGGCCCTTCTTGCTCGAGATGACGAGGTTGCTCACCGCCGGGCGCAGCTCCATCGCGAACGGCCCGCTGCGCGCGTGGCCGTTGCTCTGCTTGACCTTCTTGCCCGGCGTGCGCCCCGACAGCAGCGTCTGCAGCTTGCCGTCGACCACCAGCTCGACGCGCTGTGCCGGCGTGCCCTCGTCGTCGACGCGGTAGCCACCGAACATCGGCTTGCCCGCGAAGCTGGTCAGGCCCGGGTCGTCGACCACGGACATGCCGCGCGGCAACACCACCTGGCCCAGCTTCGCTTCGATGTCGGTGCTCCAGCGGCCGGCCGAGATCAGCTCGTTGCCGACCACCATCGTCAGCAGCGCGGCCGCGGCCTCGGGCTCGAGCAAGACCGGCCCGGCGTAGTCGCGCACCAGCGGTGCTTTTCGCAGCGCCGCGAGATCCGCTGCGATGCGCTCGGCGTCCGCGATGAGGCTGGCTTCGTCGGTGAAGTCGCCCAGGCCGCCGACCCGCACCACCCGCGCACCGAGCACCTCGCCGTCGTCGGCCTGGGTCGCGGCCTCGATCACGATCGCCAGGCCCCGCTGGCCGTCGCGCGCGGCACCGCCGTCGGTCGCGATGTAGCGGCGCAGACCGTCGTGGGCCCACACCGTGACCTCGCAGTCCTGGATGTGATCGTGCTCGCGGAACACCGCCGAGACGCGCTTGGCCAGGCCCTCGAGCCGCTGCACGTCGAGCTCGACCGGTGCGACCACGCCCAGCGTGACCGTGGGCGTCGCCGCCGCGAACGAGGCCGGTCGATCGGGATCGACGGTGCGCTGGGCCTGCTCGGTCTGCGCCTCGCGGTAGCCGGTCGCGGCCATCTTGTAGGCGCTGTCGCCGAAGCGCCACAGCGCGTGGCGCAGCGCGTCGTAGTCGTCCTCGAAGGTGACCAGCGGCGGCTGCTCGAGCATCGGCACGCCGACCGCGTCGAGACCGAAGTCGCCCACGCGTACGCGCGGTGAGACCACGCGCGAACGCGAGACCTCGGTGTCGACCAGTGCGCCGAACTTCGCGGTCGCGACCGCGTCGCGGCTGTCGAAGACGTTGACCGAGGCCCAGTAGGGCGCGGGCGAGTCGGGCAGCTTCATCGTGGTGGTGCGCGCGAGCTCGTCTCGCATCGCGCGCATCACCACGTCGCCCTCGACGGTGCCGGGACCGGCGGGCACACCCAAGGACAGGCTCAGCAACAGCGACAGGGCGATCATCGGGCACCTCCCGTGGACGGCGCGGCGGTGGGGGGATCGAGCAGCGGCGGTTTGTCCTGGGCCGCGGGCGCGCGCGCGACCTCGATCTGCGACAGCAGCAGCGCCGGTGAGGCGGCCGAGACCGGGATGAAGCCCGACTCGGCGCCGCAGAAGCCGTTGAACACCTCGAACTCGTCCCCCGCGGCGACGATCTTGGTCAGCGACGACAGCGGCGTGCCTTCGAGCGTCACGCCGCGCACCAGCTCCTCGCGGCCGTCGGGGTAGACGCGGAACACCACCACCGGCGTGACCTGGAACGCCTGCGCCATGTAGCGGCTGGTGTTGGTGACGCCGCCGCTGATCTCCACGAAGCGCAGGCCGTAGGGCAGCTTCTGCGTGCGCACGAGATCGAGCAGGCGCTCGGTCAGCTGCGTGCGCGGCTGGCCCTCGCTGGGCGAGACCACGAGGTTGCCCTGGCGCGCGACCACGTCGGAGCCGGCCTGCGCACGGCCGTGGCCGTTGCTGCGGCGCAGCTCCTTGGTCGGCGTGCGCGACATGAGGAAGCCGACCAGCTTGCCGTGATCGACCAGCGCCGCGCGGCTCGCCGGCACGCCCTCGTCGTCATGGCGGTAGTGGCCGTTGAGGAACGTGCCGTCGATGCGCGCGATGGTCGGGTCGTCGTAGACGTCGATGAAGCCGGGCATCACCGCGGTGCCGAGCTTGTCGGCGAAGGTCTGGCCCTCGGACTCGTCCTCCTGGCGGTGGCCTTCGACGCGGTGGCCGAAGACCTCGTGGAAGTAGACCGCCGCGGCGCGGCCCTCGAGCACCGCCGGGCCCACGAACGGCTCGGCCACCGGGGCCTTGCGCAGGGCCTGCAGCTGCTTGGCCAGCGCGTCGACGCGCTGCAGCAGCGCGGCCTGATCCGGAAGGTCGGCGACGGCCGCGACGTCGACGATGTCGGCGTGCGACAGGTCCATGCCGTCGTCGGCCTTGGCGGTGCCGCTGAAGATGAGCCGCACGTGCGTGCGACCGCTCTGCACCACGCTGCCGTCGTTGCTGACGAAGTAGCGGTTGTCGGCGAGCGCGACCAGGCGCACCTCGCTGCTGATGAGCCCGGCGTGTTTGCCCAGCGCCGCGGACAGCTCGCGGATGCGCGGCTCCCAGGCCTTGGCGTCGATGTCGAGCGTGCCGATGGCCTCGATCGATTGCACCGGCGTCTCCTTGGAGAAGTCGGGCGCGTCGTCGTCGGCCTTGGCTGCGAGCTGCTTCTGCGCCTTGGCGTGCTCGAGCTCCGCGGCCGCACTCTTGTAGGCGTGATCGGTCGCGACCCACAGGCCGGTCGCGAGCACGCCGGGATCGTCGTCCACCGGCAGCGCGTGGCCCCACATCTTGGCGCTGCGCGTGCCGACCTGCGCATCCAGGCCCATGCCCGGCATGGTGCGGTGGTGCCAGTGGTGGTTGTCGAACTGGTGGTCGCCGACGCGCATCTCGACGTCGAGCACGCGCTCGCGATCGCGGGTCGACAGCTCCAGCGCGCCCTGGCTCGCGACGATCTCGGCGACGTCGGCCTCGTGCACGCGATAGCCGAAGTAGTAGGGTTTGGCCTTGCCGTCGGTGCCCAGCGCTGCGCTCGCGCGCGCGGCCTCGGCCTGCATCGCCTGCAGCAACGGCGTGGCGGTGCCGCTGCGGCCCTTGGCCTCGCGCTCCAGCTCGACCGTGGGCGCGTGGCCGTGCGCGACGTCGCGGCCCGCGTCGGGCGGCTTGGGTTTGGTGTCCTGGCCCCGCGCCGCGCAGGCGCACAGCAACAGGATCGAGAGGCTCCGAGGTGTCTTCATGGTCACAATCCCCCGACGAGGTGACGACGTGTGCGGTCGAAGAGTGCCGCCGCGGGCGGAACGTTCCCACCGCGGACGAACAAACAGATGCTCGCCGGCCCCGACGGTTCGAGGGCCGATCCTCGTCCCGAGACGGCTCACCAGCCCAGATGGGTCTGCAGCTGGGCGACGAGCTGGTCGGCCATGCCCATGTGGGTCGCGACGTTGGGATGGCCATCGCAGCCCGAGCCCTCCCACGGCACGTTGATGTTGGCCCAGTCGATCGCGGCATCACCGGCGTCGTGGCGACCATCGACGACCTGCTGCAGGTAGCCGTCGACCATCGTGGCCTCGTCGCCGTACAGCGACGGCGACAACAGCAGGATGAACGCGTCGGGATGGTCGATGCGCAGCGTCGCCGCGAAGTCGCCGTACGCGCTGACGAACTGGACCTCGCTGGGGTCGTTGTCGGTGCTGAAGTCGTTGGTGCCGAGGTTCACCAGCACCACGTCGGGCTGCCAGCTGAAGTCCCACGCGGTGTCCTCGGTGGCGAGCGTGCGGGCGTACACCTCGGGCAGCGGCTCGAAGGTGTCGTCGCCGTAGTTGTAGATGATGCCCTTGCCCGACCACGCGACGGTGTGCAGCTCCGCGCCGACCGCCCGCGCCGCGACCGCGCCGTAGGTGAGGTAGTGGTTCTCGGTGTCCGCGCTGAAGCTGCACGGCGAGACGCCCTCGTCGCCGTAGCCGCAGGTGATCGAGTCGCCGATGATCTCGATGCGGCGCGTCACCGGCGGTGGCGCCAGCAGCTCGCCCTCGAGGTCGACCGACACGATCGAGGTCGCGCCGAAGCTGCCCTCGGTGCGGCGATACAGCTCGACCACGTGCTCGCCCGCGGGCAGGCCGGTGGCCAGCGCGTAGTCCTGCTCGCCGGGCTGCGTCTGCAGCCGCGGCTGCACCACGCCATCGAGCACCACGGTCCAGAACTGCGCCGGGTCGTCCATGCGTACCGACGCGCCGGTGCCATCGAAGCGCACGACGAAGCCTGCGCCCGACCAGCCCACGCGCGTGCGCGTGGGATCGGAGGTGTCGGTGCGCCCGACCCAGTGCACCGCGGGCTCGGCGGGCTCACCGGTGGTCGAGCTCGAGTCGCCCAGCGTGGGGTCGGTGGCGGTGTCGGTGGTGGCGGTGCTCGACGCGGTCGTGCTCGCGGTCGTCGACGCGCCAGTCGAGCTCGCCGAGGACGCGGTCGTGCCGGTGCTGCCGCCGCTCGAGCCGGTGCTCTCGCTGCCCGTGCTCGCGCCTTCGCCCCCGCCGCTGCCGCCACACGCTGCGACCACGGCCGCGCACACCGCCGCGGCCACCCGCATCCTCGACTCGTTCCCGGCGTTCATCTTCGGCCCCCGCGTCGGCACCACGCTACCGCATGCTGGCGGGCCCGCGCGTGCCCGTGGCATACTCGTGCCGTCATGCCCTCGACCCCGCGCGCACCGCGGTGGTGGCGTCGACGCGAAGTGGTCGGCGCGATCGCTGCGAGCACCCTCGCTGCCGCCGGACTGGTGATGGCGGTGACACGTCGATCCCACGCACGGGGGACCTGGCCGCCGCTGCCCGAGGGCGAGCGCATCGGTCCGGTCACCGTCGTCGCGGTCCACCCGCCGCAGTTCGGCGCGATCCCGATCGTGCTCGTCACCGACGCGGGCACGCGCTTCCAGGTCGACGTGCTCGCGCGCGACGACGCCGGGCCGGCCGGCGTGGCGCAGACCGAGACGCTCGCGCTGTTCGTCGCCAACCATGGCGACGGCAGCACCGCGACCGACGAGGACCAGGGCCTGGGTGTGATGGCGCTGGCCGAGCGGCTCGCGCGGCTCGACGTCACGGGCATGCCGCGGTTGTCGACCATGCGCGAGCGCGAGCGCGACCATCGCGGCGCGGCGTTCGGCGTGCCGCTGTCGTGACGCGCGCGGCGGTTCGCATCGGCGAGACCTGCGACCACGCGTGCTGCTTCTGCGCGCAGCACGGCATCGTGTGGTCGGCTGCGCGGACGCTCGAGGATGCGCGCGCGGCCGGGCACGACGAGGTGAGCTTCGTCGGCGGCGAGCCGTCGCTGCCGTCGGCGCGTCTGTCCGAGCACGTCGCGGCCGCGCGGGCGCTGGGCTTCGTCGCGGTCGGCGTGCAGACCAACGGCTGGGCGCTCGCGCAGGCCTCGCTGCGCGCGGCGGTGTGTGACGCGGGCCTGAGCGACGCACACCTTTCGATCCACGGCGCGCGCGCCGACGTGCACGACTTCCACACCGGCCGCGCCGGCAGCTTCGCGGCCGCGAGCGCGACGGCCACGGGCCTGCGTGCGCGCGGCGTCACGGTGGTCGCGACCACGGTGCTGACGCGCTCGAACTTCCGCGTGATCGCCGAGCTGCCGCCGCTGCTCGAGCGCCTCGGCGTGGCGGCGTGGACGGTGACGCTGCCGCACGCCCGCGGGCGCGCGGCAGCGGCGTTCGATCGCGTGCTGCCGCGGTTGGCCCTCGCGCTGCCGTTCGCGTTGCATGCGTTGGATCGCGCGCGCCGCCTGGGCCTGCCCGCGGCGATCGAAGGCGCACCGCTGTGCCTTCTGGGACCCTTCGCTGCGCTCGCGCGCAACGAGGGCAGCCGCGCGTTCGCGGCGGCGTGCGACGGCTGTCGCGCGCGCGACGGCTGTGCCGGCGTCGACGCGTACTACCTCGCGCGCTTCGGCGGCGACGAGCTGCGTCCGCGCGAGGCCGTGGCCGCGGTCGCGCCGATGTCCGACGCGCTGGCGCGCATGTTCGTGGGCCTGGGCGAGGCCGCGGCCTCGCCGGTGCCGGCCTCGCAGGCGCGCGCGCGGCTGCCGATCGCCGAGCGCCCACGCCCGGGCCGCGACGAGCAGCGCACGCGCGCACCGGTCGATGCCAAGCCGCTGTTCCCGGACCTGCTCGATCCCGACGATCGCGAGCGCGGTCCCGACGGCGCGTGATCACGGCTGTGCGCGTGCGAGTCGGCGCAGCAGCTCCGCACTGATCGCCCGCAGCGCGCCGGCTGGGATCTCTCGCCCGGCCGGCGTCGCGTGGCCGTAGTACAGCGCGTGGTGGCGGTCGGAAAAGGGTGGGTTGTCGCTGCGCACGCCCAGCGCCACCACCGTGAACACGAAGCGCAGCTCGTCGCGTTGCAGCGCCACGTCGTGACCGCCGTCGAGCGTGGGCGTGATCGCGACCACGCGCCAACCCGCGAGGCGATCGCCGGGCGCGAGACCGTCGAGCGCGGCGACCGGGCCCGAGGCCGCGACCGCCGGCGGTGTCGCCGGTCGCGTCGGGGTCGCAAGGATCGCAAGGATCGCCAGCGTCGCCGCGATCACTGCGATCGCGGCCGCGGGCGCCGCGGCCAGCAGCCGCGGACTCATCGGCGCCCCCGCGATCGCAGCTCGGCGATGCGCAGCCGCGCGCTGCCGCTGCGCACGACCAACGCGTCGTCCCAGCGCTCGGGCGGCATCACCAGCGACAGCCGCGCGTCGTCGACCAGCACGAGCACCGCGTCGTCGGGCAGCTGCTCGGGCGCGAGCGCGTCGGGGAACACCGGCGTGCCGTAGAAATCGCGCTGCAGCGCGGCCAGCAGGCGCTGGCGCTGGCCGTTGTCGGGGTTGCTGAGGGCGACCAGCTCGTGCAGCTGATCGGCCTGCACGAGGTAGTGCACGCGGCCCAGCGGCAACGGCTCGCGCTGCACCGCCGCCGCCAACAGCGGCACGTTGGTGTAGATCGGTCGCTCGTGCAGCCCCGGGTCCTCGCGCAAGCGTGCGAGGATCTCGGCCAGCTCCGGCGCCTCGCGGTCCCGTCGCAGGCGCACGCCGTCGCCGAAGCCCCACGGTGCCACCACGAGCAGTGCGAGCAGCAGCGCGCGCGCGGGCCCGAGCGCGCCCGCGCGCGCGAGCGCGATCACGGCCGCGCACACCGCCACCGCGACCAGCCCCGCCGGTGGCGCGCCCGCGACGGTCGCGGCGTGGGCGGCCACCGTCGCGCCCGCCAGCAACCCGACCTCGAGCAGCCGAGCCGCGCGCGAGTCGGTCTCGCCCAGGGCCTGCGCGCGCCACCCGATGCCCAGCGCAAGCGCGGGCAACACCGGCAACAGGTAGCGCGGCGACAGATCGAAGTTGAACACGCGCCAGCGCGGCAGCGCCAGCAGCACGCCGAGCTCGAGCGCCGCGAAGCACAGCCACGCCCACTGCACCGCGGGCATGCGTGCGCGGGTGATCGGCACCGCGAGCACGCACGCGGGCGTCAGCGCCACCAGGCTCGCGACGATGGTCGCGGTGTCGATGCGTCCGTCGTGGTGCGCCCAGTAGGGATTGTCGGCCATGGGCTCGGGCAGCGCCGGTGGGAAGTGGGCCCACCACAGCAGGTCGGCGTGGACGATCGCGCCGACCAGCGCGTAGCCCAGCGGGAACGCCAGCGCGCCCTGCAGCGCGCGCCAGCGATGCTCGCGCAGCGCGACCAGCAGCAGCAGCGCCGACAGCGGCGCGAGCTCGGCCCGTACCCACGGCAGCGCGCCCAGCAGCGCGCAGCCCCAGCGCACGCGGCCGCGCACGAACCACAGCCACGTGGCGATCACCGCCAACGCGACGCCGTCGCTGTTCGACACGCCCGCGACCGCGGCGCCGAAGTACAGCGGCGAGCTCGCGAGCACCACCGCGGGCAGGCTCGGCCAGCGATGCTCGAGCCGGCGCGCGATCGCGGCGAGGGCAGGGATCGCGGCCGCGGCCAGCAGCACGTGCGCGAGCGCGAACGCGTCGAAGCCCAGCGCCGCGAACGGGGCGAAAAGCGCGGAGATCGGCGGCCGGCTCTTCTGCAGCAGCAGCGTCGCGGTCGGCTCCGACCACGCCAGCGCGGCGAAGTGATACGTCAGCAGCCCCTCGTCGTGCAGCCAGCGACCGCGCACGACCTCGATCCAGCCCGCGACCACGAACGCCGCGGTCGCAGCCCACACCCACGGCGCCGCCGGGCGCCAGCGCATCAGCCGTGCTCCCGCGCCCATGCGATGTTGCGGCGCAGGCCGTCCTCCAGCGGCACGCGGGCGCGCCAGCCCAGCGCGTGCGCGCGCGAGGCGTCGCAGCACAGTCGCGCGACCTCGGCCGCGCGTGGCGGCGCATGCTCGATCGCGGAGCGCGACCCGGTCAGCTCGATGATCGTGCGCGCGAGCTCGGCGATCGACACCGCCTCGCCGCTGCCGAAGTTGATCGCGCGTCCGAGCGCGTCGGGGTGGGCCGCCGCGAGCTCGAACGCCGCGACCATGTCGTCGACGTAGGTGAAGTCGCGCGACTGCCGGCCGTCGCCGAAGATCCGCAGCGGTTCGCCCGCGAGCGCGCGCGCGATGAAGCGCGGGATCACGTCGTAGACGTGGCGCGGGCCGTAGCAGTTGAACGGACGCACGATCACCAGCGGCAGCGACCAGGTGTGCACGAACGCGGCGGCCATGCGGTCGGCCGCCAGCTTCGACGCCGCATACGGCGAGGTCGGCTCGAGCGGATGCTGCTCGTCGATGCGCTCGCGCTGCGCGGTGCCGTAGACCTCGCTCGAGGAGGTCACGATCGTGCGCTCGATCGAGCCGCACTGCCGCGCCAGCTGCAGCACGTTCATGGTCCCGCCCAGGTTGGTGCGCAGCACCTCGTGCGGCTGCGTGAACGAGCGCTCGACGAAGGCCTCGGCTGCGAGGTGGAACACCCACTGCGGCGCGCACTCGGCCATGCGCGCGACCGCGTCGGCCGAGGCGATGTCGAGCGCGACGACCCCGGCGAGCCGTTCGCGCACCGGCGCGAGGTTGCGCAGGCGCAGCTCGCTGGTGCCCACGGTCGAGCTCGCGCGCACGACCGCGGTGACCTCGTGGCCCGCGTCGAGCAGTCGCTCGACCAGGTGCGAGCCGATGAAGCCGTCGGCACCGGTCACCAACACGCGCCGCGGCGGCTCGGCCATGGAACCGTCCGAGGCTACCACGGGCGCTCGCGCGCTATCATCGGCGCGTGGCCACGGCACCCGCGCGACCCGGACCCGGCCTGCTCGCGCGCGCGCGGCTGGTCGCCGGCCTCGCGCAGACGTGGGTGCGACGGCCGGGGCTGCCCACGCGCGTGGTGCTCGATCTGACCCGGCGCTGCAACCTGCGCTGCACGATGTGCCGCACCTGGGCGCGGCCGGCCGACGGCGAGCTGACCGCGGCGGAGATCGACGCGCTGCTGGCACGGCTGGGCCCGGGGCTGCGCTGGCTCGATCTGACCGGTGGTGAGCCGTTCCTGCGCCGCGACCTGCCGCAGATCTTCGAGGCCGTCGCGACACGGGCGCCGCGGCTGGGCGTGCTGCACTTCCAGACCAACGGCTGGTTCACCGAGCGCGTGCTCGCGCAGACGGTGGCGCTGCGGCGGCGCCTGCCCGGCGCGGTGGAGCTCATCGTCACGGTCAGCATCGACGGCCCCGCGGCGCTGCACGATCGCATCCGCGGTGTGCCGGGAGCCTTCGCGCGTGCGGTCGCGACCGCCACGGGGCTGCGCGCGGCGGGCATCGACGTGCACGTCGGCACCACCATCACGCGCGACAATGCCGAGCAGCTGTCGGCGACCTGGGCGGCGCTGCGCGAGGCGCTGCCGGGGCTGCCGCGCGCGCGCTGGCACCTCAACGCGATGCAGATCTCGCCGCACTTCTACGACAACGCCGCCGCGGCGCCGCTGCGGGTGGCGGTGGACGACGTCGGCGCGCACGTGTTCGCGCGCGGGGTCCCGCGATCGCTGCCCGAGCTGATGGAGTCGATCTACCTCGTGAACCTGGCGTTCACGCAGCGCGGCGAGCCCTCGGGCGTGCGCTGCCAGGCCCTGCGCAGCACGCTGTTCGTCTCGCCCGAGGGCGAGCTGTACCCGTGCCACCTGTACGACCGGCCGCTGGGCAACGTGCGCGAGCACGACGTGGTCGCGCTGTGGCACGCGGCCGCGACCCTGCGCGCGCGCGCGGACATCGAGCGGCTCGCGTGCGGCGGCTGCTTCTCGGCGTGCGAGGCCTATCCCGCGCTCGCGGGTGCGCCGCTGCAGACGCTGCGGACGACCGCGCGCCGCGGCTTCACACTGCTGCGCGAGCGGTCGCGCGCGGATCGGGTGCACGATGGCTGACGGCGAGACCCATGCGCCCGCGCTCGATCGTGCAGCCATGCGCGCGTGGTTGCTCGGCGACGACGTCGTCGACGCACACGGCCGGGTCTTCGCGTGGCAGCACGGCCACGCGTATCCCGAGGCCGGTGGGCTGTGGTTGTCGTGGGCCGCGGACGAGCCCGCCGCCGCGGCGAGGGCACCGGCGGTGGCCGCGTGGCTCGACCACTGCATCGACACCGATGCGGTGGGTCGCGACGCAGTGCGCTACCTGTTCGACCTCGCGGTGGTGTTGCTCGGCCGCATGCGCTTCGCCCACAGTCGCGGTGCGTCGTGGTCGCCGTCGATGCAGCGCGGCTGCGCGCAGCTGCTCGACGCGCTCGCGCGCGGGGTCGCGTGTTGGCCCGAGGCCGGGGCGCCGCGGTGGAGCCGCGCGTTCGCGTCGCACCTGCGCAAGCTCGCGCTGCTGTCGCGATGGTTGCCCGCGCCGCACGGCGCACGCGTGCGCGAGCTGCTGCTGGGCCGCATCGGCGCGACCGAAGCGGTGCCGCCGCGCCCCAGCGCCCACGCCGACGCGACCTACCTGCACGCGTTCCTCTACGCGCTCGAGGGACAGTGGGCGCTGCTGGGCCCCGGCAGCTGCGCCGCGGCGGCGACGTGGTTGACCGCCGCGCAGCGCGAGGACGGTGGCGTGTGCGCGTGGTGGTCCGTCGAGGGTGGCGGTCGCGGTCCCGCGCGCGCGGACGCGACCGCACAGGCGATCCGGCTGTGGGCCGCGGTCGATCGCGAGGCCCACGCCCCCGCGATCGCGCGCGGGCTGGGCTTCCTCGCGCGGCAGCTCGAAGGCGGCGCGGTGCGCTACGACGACACCAGCGCGCATCGCAACGTGTGGTGCACGCTGTTCGCGGTGCAGGCGCAGGACTTCGCCCACGCGGGCGCGCGGGTGGAGGCGCTGCTGTGATCGCGGTCTCGGCGGTGATCCCCGCGCGCAACGAGGTCGTCGCGATCGCGGCGGTGGTGCGGGGCTGCCGTGCCCACGTCGACGAGGTCATCGTCGTCGACGACGCCTCGAGCGACGGCACCGGCGCCGCGGCGCGCGACGCCGGTGCGAGCGTGATCCGCAGCGACGTGCCGCTGGGCAAGGGCGCGGCGCTGCGCCGCGGCGCGCGGGCGGCCCGCGGCGAGGTCGTGGTGTTCCTCGACGGCGACGGCCAGGACGCGCCCGACGACATCCCGCGCCTGCTCGCGGCGCTCGCCGACGGCGCGGACCTCGTGATCGGCTCGCGCTTCTTGGGCCAGTTCGAGCGCGGCGCGATCACACCGATCGATCGCGCGGGCAACCGCGCGCTGTCGTGGCTGTTCTCGCGGCTCTTCCGCGTGCGATTGACCGACACCCAGGCGGGATTTCGCGCGACCCGTCGCGCGCTGCTGCAGCGGCTGCCGCTGTCGGCCCGGCGCTACGACATCGAGACCGAGCTGCTCGCGCGGGCGCTGCAGGCCGGCGCGACGGTGGTCGAGGTGCCGGTGCGGCGGTGCGCGCGGACCGGCGGCAAGACCGGGCTGCATCGCGTGGCCGACGGCCTGCGGATCCTCTCGCGGATGATCGCGGTGCGCGGTGGCGGCGGCCCCGGCACGCAGCCGCTATCATGATCACCCGTGCGCACGGCGCTGGTCGTCACCAACGAGACCTGCAACCACCGCTGTGGCTTCTGCACCGCGCGGCGTGAGCACGAGCGTGCCGCCGTGGCAGCGTTCGCAGCCGTGCTCGCGCGCATCGACGCGCACGCGGGCGTGCCCGAGCTGGTGCTCACCGGCGGCGAGCCGACGTTGCGCCGCGATCTGCCGCGCCTGATCGCGGCGGCGGCACGCCGGGCAGGTCGCGTCGTGCTCGAGACCAACGGCAGCTTCGCGCCCGAGCGCGCGCGCGCGTTCGCAGCCGCTGGCCTCGCGCTGGCGCGGGTGCACGTGCCCGGGCTCGCCGGCCACGCGAGCACCACCGGTGTGCCCGACGATCGCGCGCGGCTGATCGCCGCGGTCGCGGCGTTGCACGAGGCCGGCGTCGAGGTCGAGGCCGTGGTGCCGATCGTCGCCGCGACGTTGGCCGAGCTCGAGGCGCTGCCGGCCGCGATCCGGCGCGCGTTGCCGGCGGTGACGGTGTTGTGGGCGCGCGTGCCCCACGACGCACCGGCCGGCGCCGCGGCCACGCTCGCCGAGCCGCGCGCCGCGATCGACGGGCTCGAGCGGCTGGCCGAAGCGGCGCGCACGGCCGGCCTGCGGCTGCAGCTCGATCCCGCGACGGTGGTGCCACCGTGCCTGCTGCGGCGACCCGATCGGCTCGCGCATGCCTATGCGTTGGGGCCGGGTGCGCCGCCGCGCGCCGATCGCCTGCGCGTGGCGGCGTGCGACGACTGCGTGCTCGCCGATCGCTGTCCCACCGTAGCGCCGTCGTGGCTGCCGCACGCGCGCGTGCACGCTCGCGCGATCGCGGACGAGCGCCTGCGCCGACGGCTGTCGGTGGTCGAGTCGGTGCCCAAGCAGATCGAGCGCGAGCTCGTCACCGACGAGCTGTGGCGACGCAGCGACGGCCGCACGGTTGCGGCCCGGGTCGTGCGCATCGGCTTCGCGTGCAACCAGGCGTGCGAGTTCTGCTTCGTGTCGACGCACCTGCCCGCGCCCGCGCACGATGCGGTCGCGGCCGCCGTCGACGACATCGCCGCGCGCGGCGGCGTGCTGGTGCTCTCGGGCGGTGAGCCGACGCTGGTGCCCGAGTTGCCGCAGTGGATCGCGCGCGGCAAGGCCGGTGGCGCCGCCGAGGTCGAGCTGCAGACCAATGCCACGCGGCTCGACGACGCGCTGGTCGCTCGCCTGGTCGCCGCCGGGCTCGACAGCGCGTTCGTCTCGCTGCACGGTGCGACCGCGACGACCTCCGATCGCGTCACCGCGGCGCCGGGCACCTTCGTGCGTACCTGCAGCGGGCTCGACGCGCTCGCGCGCGCATCGGCGCTGCGACTGCGGATCAACTTCGTGCTGTGCGGCCTCAACTTCGCCGAGTTTCCCGCGTTCGTGGAGCTGGTGGCGCAGCGCTGGCCGCGGGCCGCGATCACGGTGTCGTTCGTGGCGCCCTCGTCGGACCTGGTGCCGCGCACCGTCGCGATGGTGCCGCGCTATCGCGACGTCGCGCCGGCGCTCACGGCGGGCCTCGCACGGGCGCGCGCGCACGGCATCGAGGTCGGCGGCTTCGACTCCATGTGCGGCATCCCGTGGTGCCTGCTGCCGCCCGGTGAGCGCGAGCGGCAACCCGGCGGCGGTCTCGGCCTCGCCGAGTTGCCGCCCGGCATCGATCGCGGCGAGTTCGTGAAGGCCGACGCCTGTGGCGTTTGTGTGCTAGAACGCCGCTGCTTCGGGCTGCGGCGCGGCTACGCCGAGCTGCACGGCACCGACGAGCTGGTGCCGTGCACAGACCCGGTGGCCCCGGCCCTGCGTTGACCCCCAGAGACCCCCACGATGTCGCGTCGCCGCCCCGTGTCTCGTCTGCTCGCTTGCTCGCTGCTCGTCGCGATCGCCTGCGGTGACTCGGCGCCGCAGGACGCCAAGACGCCCCCGCCGGTGCGCAGCGCCGGCGAGACCAAGGTCGAGCCCACGCCCGACGCGAAGACCCCCGACACGCCGGCGCCCGAGGATCCGTTCGCCGACGATCGCTGGGAGGACGACGACGCGACCGGTGGCGAGGACGAGCCCCCACCGCCCAAGCCGCCGGCGACCGAGGGTCCGTGGCCGGGTCCGTGCAAGGTCAGCTACAAGGGCGGACCGACCGTGCGGTTCAAGCACACCGACGCCGGCGGCACGGTGCGCATCGATCAAGACGGCGACGGCGAGGCCGACACCTGCGGCAAGTTCGAGCGCAAGGACGGGCACGTCACGAAGATCTCGATCGACCTCGACTGCGACAAGAAGACCGACCTGCGCATCGAACCCAAGCCGCAGGCCGGCAGCAACCTCGTCGCTGCCAAGGTCACCGCCAACGCCGACAACGGTGGCAACCGCGAGCTCACGCTGGTGAACCTCGGCGTGTTCGCGGGGCTCGAGCCCGGCTATCCCATCGCCGCCGCCCCCGGCGAGGTCGAGAGCGTGGTCGCCGACGGCCGCGTCACCAAGGCCCACACCAAGTCCACCGGCGAGGGCTCCACGTCGATCGAGCTGAGCTACGACAAGGACGGCCGCATCAAGACCGTCAAGGAAGACCTCGGTCGCGACGGCACCGTCGACCGCAAGTTCACGTACAAGTTCGACGCCAAGGGCAACCCGACCCGCATCGACGTGGTCACGACGATCCCGGCGCCCGCCGGCGACAAGCCCGCCGGCGCCAAGGCCAAGCCCGAGACCAAGAAGCAGAGCGCGACGTTCGACTACGCCTGCTGGAAGTGAGCCCGGCGCTGCTACGATCCCGATCGTGGCCAACCTGGGCTACATGCAGCTCGTCCGCGGCTGCAACCAGTACTGCCGGTTCTGCTCCAACCCTGCGTCGGGGTTCGTGCTCGACCTCGAGACCGCGCAGCGCCAGATCGACGACTTCGCACGGCGCGGCTACTTCGGTGTGATCCTCACCGGTGGCGAGCCGTCGTTGTCGCCGATCGTGCCGGAGGTCGCGGCCTACGCGGTCGCGCACGGACTGCACGTCCGCATGATCACCAACGGCTCGCAGCTGGCGCGCGAGGGGCTGGCGCAGCGCTACGCCGATGCGGGGCTGCGCTGCTTCCACGTCAGCATCCACAGCATGCGGCCCGAGCTCGAGGACTTCCTCACCGGGGTCAAGGGCAGCCACGCGCTGGCGATGACGGCGCTGCAGCGACTGGGCGACGCGGGCGCCGAGGTCAACATCAACACGGTCATCAACGCATACAACGCCGACCACCTCGACGAGACCGTCGCGCTGCTGCTCGACCGCCATCCCTTCATCCACCACTTCGTGTGGAACAACCTCGACCCGTCGATGGGTCGGGCCGAGACCAACCGCGACACCGCACCGCGACTTGCCGACTTCGAGCTGTCGCTCGCGCGGGCGATGCGGTTGCTGCATCGACGCGGGCGCAGCTTCCGGGTCGAGCGCGTGCCGCTGTGCTACATGACCGAGTTCGCCCACTGCAGCACCGAGACGCGCAAGATCGTGAAGGGCGAGGAGCGCATCGTGCACTTTCTCGACAACAAGGGCACCGTGCGGCAGACCGACTTCCGCCACCCCAAGGCCGAGGTCTGCCGCGCGTGTTCGCTCGATTCGCTGTGCGCGGGTCTGTTCGAGCGCGGGGACCACTACGACCCCGCCGAGCTCGCGCCGGTGTTCGTCGACCCCGCCGAGATCGTGGCGCGCATCGTGGCGGATCCCGACTGACGGTTCCCGAGAATCTGCGCTCGGGTGCAGTTTTCCGGGCCCTGGGGCCGGCCCGGCGCGGACTCGCGGCGCGGCAGCAATTTTTTTTTTGCCCCCGGATTTGCCCAACTCGGGCGCGATCGATGCCCAACTCGGGCACGGTTGCTCGACTCGCGCAGATCGATGTCCGCCGGCCCTTCGACCGCGACGTCGGCCCGCGATCGCGGTGCACGTGCAGCGTCGGCGATCGCGATCGCGTTGCTCGAGTCGAGCAGCGGATCCCAATGCAACACGCCTTGGCGCTCCGTGGGCGGCTTGAATCGCTCCGACGGGCCCTGCGTTCGACCATGCGTGATGGGCCTACAGCGGACAACCAAGACTCACCGTGTGCTGCACGTGTCGCTCGCGATGCTCGCAGCCACCGGTTGTTACAAGAAGGAAGAGGTCGCCGAGGACGACGCAGGCGAGGGGACGATCGGCACGGGCACCGACACCGAAGCTACAGGCGGTAGCGAGGGGGCGGATGGTACCGGTGCGACGGCGAACCCCACGGCCAGCGGCAGCGCCGAGGGCGGCAGCAACCCCGAGACCGGGGCGGACGACACCGGCAACGATACCGGTGCCAGCGGCGAGGACATCGAGCCGCTGATCGGCGTGCTGTGTGACTGGGAGTTCAAGTGCTGCGACGACGGCGAGCGGACCTATCGACTCGGGCCGTTCACGACCGACGCGGCCGACTGCACCGAGCGCTTCACGCAGCAGCTGTACTCCAACGACGACAAGCCCGAGCTGCAGCGCGGCGATCTGCTCTACACCCTCGGCTTCGGTGTGCGCCTGGACCGCAGCTCGCCCAACGCCGACGCGGCCATGGAGTGCAAGACCCTGCTCGAGCAGCAGCAGTGCTGGGAGCCGTGGGAGCCCGGTGGCTACTGCTCGCCCGGTGGCGATCCCTCGCAGAACCCCTGCGACCTGCGCAACCTCTTCACCGGCACGCAGAAGGAAGGCGAGCCGTGCAGCGAGGCGCTCGCGGGCCTGGGCTACGACATCGAGTGTGAAGAGGGCTCGTCGTGCGAGGAGAAGGACGGCATCTTCGTGTGCGTCGACAAGGGACTCGTCGACGAGTACTGCGAGGCCGACGACAAGTGCGACCAGGGCCTGTACTGCAACATCGCCGAGGGCCGCTGCGCGATCCGGGCGGACGAGGGTGAGCACTGCGAGTTCGAGGACCCGCAGCAGCCCGACGTCGGCACCGAGACCCTGCCGTGTCTCGAGCACCTGACCTGCGACCCGCAGTCGGAGACCTGCATCGCCTACTGCAACACCTACTACGACTGCGCGGCGGACGAGTCGTGCCCCGAGGACGAGAGCTGCATCCCGGTCGACTACGACGATCACACGTACACGTACTGCCTCGAGCGGCAGAACACCAACGGTGATCGCTGCGATACCGACCGCGACTGCGTCGACGACATGCACTGCGCCGGCGACAGCTGTCGCACCGACGCGGGGCTGCACGACGACTGCACCCTGGTCAACGAGTGCGAAGCGGGCCTGTACTGCGACATCGGTGGCAGCAACCAGTGCGAGATCGTCGTCAACGCCAACCAGCCCTGCAACGCCGACCGCGAGTGCAACCCCTCGACGACCATCGGCTGCATCACCAGCGACGACGGTCGCCTGTGCCGCACCAGCACGCTGGGCAACGGTGACGTGTGCGTGCCCGGCGAGCGTGCCGGCAACATCGCGGGCAACTGGTGCTCGACCGGCGTGTGCGAGGATGCGACCGACGACGGCGAGGCCAACCCCGAGTGCCGCATCGGCGCGCAAGAGGGCGCCGAGTGCGACGAGGACTACGGCACCGACGACACGCCGCGCTGCGCCACCGGGCTCTACTGTCTCGAGGGCGTGTGCAAGGTCAAGAGCGAGGCCGGTGGCAACTGCCACGACGACCAGGGTCTGCAGTGCCTCAACGGTGCGTGCGACCAGATCTGGGAAGGCGACTACTGCACCGACGGCGTGCCGCTGGGTCGCACGGACATCGTGACCTGCGATGGTGAGGACTGAGCCATGACACGGCGCAACCACACCCTGGGTCGCCTGCTGGTCGCGACCGCGCTCACGCTCAGCGTTGCCCACGCGAGCGTGGCCGTGGCCGCCCCGGCCCTGAAGACCCCGAGCACGGCGCTCGCGAAGAGCGAGCGCAGCAAGTACGACGAAGGCAAGCGCGCCTACGACAAGCAGGACTACGCCACGGCCGGCAAGACCTGGTCGGCGCTGCTGGGCAAGGTGCCCGAGTCACCCGAGAACCGCTCGCTGCGGGCCGGGATCATCCTCGACACCATGGCCGCGTATCAGGCCGGCTTCGAGGCCACCGGTGATGCCGAGCTGCTGCGCAGCGGCATGGACGCGTACTACGCCTACTTCAAGGCGTACCGCGACGCGCACGGCACCAGCAACATCCCCGAGCCCGTCGTCGAGGCGCGCTTCGTGATGAAGGAAGCGCTCGCGCATGCCGACAACGGCACCAGCGGCGGCGGCACCGGAGGCGGTGGCACCGGAGGCGGCGGCACCGGAGGCGGTGGCACCGGAGGCGGCGGCACCGGAGGCGGCGGCACCGGAGGCGGCGGCACCGGAGGCGGCGGCACCGGAGGCGGCGGCACCGGAGGCGGTGGCACCGGAGGCGGCGGCACCGGTGGTGGCACCGGAGGCGGTGGCACCGGAGGCGGTGGCACCGGAGGCGGCGGCACCGGCAGCGGCGGCACCGGCAGCGGTGGCGGCACCGTCGGTCCGCAGCCCGCCAACGGCAACGGCGCGCACACCGACGGGGGGCCCAAGGCCGGCACGCCGGTCATCGCCGCAGGTGCGGTGATGCTCGCGCTCGGCGTCGGTGCGACCGCGATGATCGGTGTCGGTGCCGTCGAGGGCGCGCGCGCCCGCGACGATCAGAAGATCCCCGGCTACACCGACGACCAGCGCATGCGCATCGATCAGCGCGGGCGGTCCATGAACGCACTGCTGATCTCTGGCGCCGTGTTGGCGCCCGTGCTCGCGGTGACCGGCATCTCCCTCATCGCAGTCGGCGCGAAGAACAAGCGGAAGGCCCAGCTTGCAATCGCTCCGGCGGCGACCCTCAGGTACGCAGGCGTGGTGCTACGCGGGCGCTTCTGACGGGACCTGAGCACGCGCGAGTCCCCTTCGCCATGGTCCGAACGAAGGGGGCTCGCGCGCTGCTCGCTTTGGCGGCGAGTTGGGCTACGCTCGCGGCCAGATGACGCTGCATTTCGATCCCGATCGCCTCGCCTCGCTGTCCGACCATCACGTCGGCGCGCTGCGCGAGGCGTTCGTGCGTGCGGGCTTCGACGACGCCTGCATCGCTGCGGCCGAGCAGGTGGGTCCGCGCACGTTCGACGTGCTGCGGCGGCCGTTGGTGCTGCGCGCGTTGTCTCGGCAGGACACCGACGCGAGCGCCTTCGCGGCGCTGTTCGCCTACGGCGGTGCGGTCCCGCGCGAGCGGCTGCAGGCCTCGCTCGGCGCCGACACGCTCGCGGCTCTGCAGGACGCCGCGCTCCTCGATGGCGACGCCACCATCACCTCGCGCGTGCGCGTCATGCCGTTTCGTGGCGTGTGGATCGCGTCGACCGAGTTCGATGCCGGTGCCGACGCGGTGATGGGCCCGGGCATCACCACCGACGAGCTCGCACACACGCTGGCGTACGACGGCGTCGCCAGCCTGGCCGACATCGGCTGTGGCGCCGGGACCCTGGCGTTGCTCGCCGCCAAGGCCGGCGTGCCCGAGGTCGTCGGGGTCGACATCGATCCGCGGGCGATCGCGTTCGCACACTTCAACGCCCGGCTCAACCAGCTGCGCTGCAGCTGGGCGGTCGGGGATCTGACCGCACCGCTGCAGGGGCGGCGCTTCGACGCGATCGTCAGCCAGCCGGCCTACGTCGCGCAGCCCGGCGACGTGGAGAACGTGACGTTTCTGCACGGTGGTCGCCGTGGTGACGAGCTCGCCGCGCGTCTGCTCGCGCAGGCGCCGGGTCTGCTCGCACCGGGCGGCCGACTGTGGGCGCTGTTCGACACGCCCGAGCCGACGCTCGCGGGCGTGGTCGCGTGGGTCGAGCGCGCCTTCGCCGGCGCACCGCTGCAGGCCTGCGCGTTGGCGCTGCCGGGCAACGGCGCCGACGTGCAGTCGATGGCCTACGCGACGCTGCGCGACGACTCGCTGGGTGAACGCTACCGCGCCGAGCTGGTGCGCTACCGCGATCACTTCGAGCGCATGGGCATCGCGCGCGTGCGCCACGTGCTGCTGCACGCCCGCGTCGACCCGAGCGTGCGCTCGCTGCTCGCGCTCGAGCTCGGTGCCTTGACGGCCTTCGACGCCGCCGGCATCGGTCGCCTGCTCGACGCCGCGTCGGCGGCCGCGCTGTCCGACGATGCGTTGCTGGCCCGGGTGGTGCGGCCGCATCCCGCGTGCTGCATCGTGCACGAGCAATCGCTGGCGCCCAGCGGCGTCGATCGCTTCACGCTGCACTTCGAGCACGGCGCCGGCAGCGATCGCGAGCTCAGCGAGGTCGCGGTGCTGTTGCTGACCGCGCTGCGGGACCACGAACCCCTGGCGGCGGCGATCGCTGCACACGCCGAGGCCGCCGGCGTGGACGACGACCAGGTCACTGCGCCCGCGCTCGCGTTCGTGCGCGAGGGCCTGCGCTCGGGCATGTTCGTGCTCGAGGGCCCAGGCTGATAGACTGCGGCGGCGATGCGAACGCGCGTGTGGCTCGCGGCGGCGACCCTGACGGCGGGCGCGAGCGGTCGTGCGCACGCCAGCAACGGCAGCCTGCCGCGCACGCCGGTGATCCACATCGGCGAGCAGTGCCTCACGCGCGTCGATCGCAGCGTCGCGAGCACGGTCCACCTCGACTACACGATCCCGATGCCCGACACCTGCCTGGGTGACGACGAGCTGCCCGACTCGCGCACCCACCAGTTCGTCGCGCTGTGCCGCACACCCGAGCCCGGCGAGGTCTTGCCGCAGTGGCTGGCCCACGCCGACGTCGATCGCGCGGCCGCGATCGACCAGCTGCCCGAACCACCGCCCGGACCGCAGGACGTGCTCGACCTCGCGACCGCGTGGCAGGGTTGCCAGCATCGCATCGTCGCCGACGACGCGCGGCGGACCATCGACTGCGCCGCCGCGCTGGCAGGCATCGACTGGGACACCGCGACGGTGCCGGCGGGCGGCTGGGTGGTGCAGGGCTACACCTTCGATCCGCCGGTGAACCTGTGGCGGCCGCGCCACGGTGTGGTCCGGCTCGTCGATGGCGGCGGCGACGACCCACCCGCGGTGGCGCTCGAGCCCCACGCGCTGCAGCTGGGCAGCGAGAACGGCCTCACGCTGCACGCCTGTGCCGACGCGGTACCCGGCAGCATCGTGCGCGCGAGCTGGTCGCGGCTCGACCCCGTGGCGTGGACGGAGATCGACGCCGGGCCGCTGGGCGAGGGCGGAATCTCGAGCTTCGACTTCGTGCCGCCGGCCGACATCGATCCCGGCGGCACCGTGGTGCGCTTCGCGGTCGAGGTCGAAGACCCCAGCGGTCGTCGCTTCCGCTACGTCTCACCCGACGACGTCGTCATCGTGCCGGGCTCGCTCGAGCCCACGCCGCCGGGGCCGGTCTACGACTTCTGCCGCGAGCACGAGGACCCGCTGGCGCCGCAGAACTGCAGCGGCGGCGACGACGGCTCGGGCGACGATCCGGCGCTGGGCGAGCGCGGCTGCGCCGGCTGCTCGAGCGGTGGCACGCCGCCGGCGCTGGCATGGCTGCTCGCACTGACGCTCGCGCGCCGGCGCAGGCGCTGATCAGGGATCGGTGCACGCGCCGTCGCGACCGGCGGTGCAGCTGTCATGGCAGCTCACGCACGCCGCGACCTCGATCGCCTGGACCTTGCCGTCGGCGTCGAGCTCCTGCCAGTGCCAGTCGAGCTGCTCGGGCGCCTCGCCGTCGTCGAGACGTTGCATCAAGCCATAGCCCTGCAGGTCGGTGCAGCCGGCGTCACGGTAGTAGTGCTTGAGCAGCACCGTGCCGGGCGCGAACGGGTACACGCCATCGGTGTACGCGGCCTGGGCCTGCGGGTTGGTGAACACGCGGACGTAGATCGCGTCGTGGTCCACGCTGAAGCGACAGCCGCGGACCTCGGGGAACGACGCGTGATCGGCCGGCAGCAGGCTGGCCTCGGTCTGCGGCTCGTCGGACTCGCACGACGCAGGCATCGCCGCGGCGCAGACCGCCGCGGCGAGCCACGCACGCTTCACTCGGCCCACACGACCAGGATCTGGTGGTTGTGGGTGTCGGCGACGTAGAGGTTGCCGTCGGGATCGAACGACACGCCGTAGGGCCGATCGATGAGCGTCTCGGTCGCGACCTCGTTCTCCTTGCCCAGGCCCGGCGAGCCGCAGATGCCCACCGCGGTGGTGATGTTGCCCTTGGTGTCGACCTTGCGCACGCACGCGTTGTCGGTGTCGGCGATGAACAGGTTGCCGTCGGCATCGAGCGCGACGTCGCTCGGACGCGACAGCGAGGCGGCGGTGGCGGGCCCGCCGTCGCCGTTCCACGTGGGCTTGCCGTCGCCGGCGTAGGTCGTGATCGTGCCCGAGGCGTCGATCTTGCGGATGCGATGGTTCGCGCTGTCGGCGAAGAAGATCGTGCCGCTCTTGTCGATGTCCAGCCGTCCCGCAGGCGGTGCAGCCTGGCCGCCGGGCAGGTTGATCTGCGCCTCGGTCGCGGGACCACCGTCGCCCGCGAAGCCGGCGGTGCCGGTGCCGACGTAGGTGTCGATCATCGACTGCGGATCGACGCGGCGGATGCGTTGGTTGGCCTGGTCGGCGATGTACATGCTGCCGTCGGGGCCCCAGGCCGTCGCGACCGGCAGATCGAGCACCGCATCCTTGGCCGGACCACCGTCACCGGCGTACGAGCGCATGCCGTTGCCGCACAGCGTCGTCAGCTCGCCGCTGCCGGCGTCGTAGCGCATCACCTTGGAGTTGTGCCACGCGGCGATGATGATGCCGCCGTCGGGCGCGATCGAGATGTGCGTGGGGTGGTTGAGCGCGGTGCCCACGGCGTCGCCGTCCTGCGCGTCGCCGAGGTAGCCGGTGCCGATGACGGTGTGCGCGAGCCCGTCGTCGTCGATCGAGCGCACGCGGTGGTTGTTCCAGTCGAGCACGTACGGCACGCCGTCGGGCGTGAACGTGAGATCCTGCGGCAGGTACAGCTCGGTCTTGCGCGGGTCGAGATCCTCGTCGCCGAGGCCGGCCTCGCCGGTGCCGAAGTAGCGGCAGATGGTGCCGGGCGCCTTGCTGCAGCCCTCGAGTTCCTCTTCGCAGCCGCCCAGCAGCAGCCCCGCGCCCAGCGCGGCGATCACAGTGGCGATGGTGGTCGGGTTCTTCACGGTGTCACCCCCTCGAGGTTCACGCGGCGCACGACATGGTTGTTGGTGTCCGAGACGTAGAGATAGCCGTCGGGGTCGAAGGTGATGCCGGTCGGCCGCGACAGCGCGGTCTGCAGCGCCTCGAGTCCGTCGTCGAGCTCCTTGGCCTTGGCGCCGTCCTCCCCGCTGCCGACCACGGTCTCGACGGTGCCGCTGTCGGGGTCGAACGCGCGGACGCGGTGGTTCATCTCGTCGGCGAAGTACAGCCGCCCGTCGGGGCCGATCGCGAGGTCGCGCGGGTTGGCGATGGCGGCCGCGCTGCCGGGGCCGCCGTCGCCGCCGAAGCCGGCCTCACCGGTGCCGATCACGGTTTCGATGGTCTGCTGCGCGAAGTCGACGCGGCGGATGCGATGGTTGAGCGAGTCGGCGAAGTACAGCCGCCCGTCGCCGTCGAGCGCCATGGTGCCGTTGGGCTGGGGGTTGGGGCCGGTGGGGAAGTTCACCTGCGCCATCAACGGGTCGCCGCCATCGCCGGCGAAGCCGGGCATGCCGTCGCCCACGACCGTGTCGATGATGCCGTCGGCGCCGATCTTGCGGATGCGCTGGTTGCGTTGATCGAGCACGAACATCGCACCGTCGGGCGCGACCACGGCCGACGACGGCTGGCTGAAGCGCGTCACGTCCGTGAACGCGGGCATGCCGTCGCCATCGAAGCCGGCACCGCGGCCGCACGCGACGTAGGTCAGGCCGGACTTGGGGTCGAAGTGGCGCAGCTTGTGGTTGTGCCACGCGATCAGCATCATCGTGCCGTCGCCGAGCTCGACGAAGTTGGTGGGATGGTTGAGCGCGACGGTGTCGCCGGGCACGCCCGGCGCCATCAGGTCGGCCTTGAGCGGATCGCCATCACCGACGAAGTCGGTGCCGATCACGGTCTCGAAGGTGTTGTCGTCCTCCACCCGGCGGACCTTGTGGTTGTTCCAGTCGAGCACGTACGCGCCCGACTCCGCGAAGGTGACGTCGACGGGCCAGTACAGCTTGGAGCTGCGCAGCTCCTTGCCGTCGCCGTTGAAGCCGGCCTTGCCGGTGCCGGCCCAGATGCACGAGATGCCGTCCGCGTCCGCGCAGGCGTGCTCGGCCTCCTCGCAGGCGCTGGTGGTGACCGCGATCGCGGCCGCACCGATGAAGTTCAAGCGTCGTGTCATCACAGGGCTCCTTGGCCGATGCTCGGCCCGTAATGCACCATCACGCCATCGTGCAGGGGCTCGGTCAGGATGAACCCGCCGACCGCCCACACGCCGCCGTCGGGATCGACGTAGGTCGAGTGCAGGTCCGCCAGTAGCTTGGGCGGCGCGTCGAGCTCCGCCCACTGGCCGTCCTCGCGCTGCCACACCGCGCCGCCGATGCCGGCCGCGACGGCGTGGCCGTCGGGCTCGACCCACACGCCGTTGAACTGCGGCACCACGCCCGAGGGGGTGTCGTTGACCAGCTGCTTGCCGTCCGCGGCGACGATGTGCCCGCTCTCGACGCCGCCGACGGCGAGGATCTCGTCGCCGTTGCCGTGCACGGTGAACAGTGGCCGCCCCAGCGGCACGTCGATGCGCTCGTAGGTGTTGCCGTCGAAGTGGATGGCCGCGCCGCCCAGCCCGACGATCCAGACGTCATCGGGGGCGTTGCCGAAGACCTTGAAGAACACCAGCGCATCGGTGATCTCCGCCCCGAGCATCACCTGCGACCACGCGGTGCCGTCGAAGCGCAGCACCACCGCGGTCTGGTCCTCGGGCGTGCCGCCCACCGCCCACACGTCGTCGTCGGCGAACGCGTAGATGCCGTAGAGCCGCTCGGTCGTCACCGGCGGGAAGCTCTCGAACATGCCCGTGGTCCGGTCGAGCCGCAGGATCGTGCCACCGTCGCCACACATCCATGCGTGGTCGCCGTGGATCGTGACCCACCACAGATCGCCGCTGGCGCCGGTCGCCAGCTTCGACCAGCCGCTGCCGTCGTACTGCAGCACCAGCGGACCGTCGCCGGGATCGGAGCCGACGGTGATAACGTCGTCCGCGGCGGTGCCCCACACCGAGAGCAGCGCGCCGTCGAGACGCTCGAAGGTCTTTTCCCACACCGCGTGCTCGGTCTCGTCGGCGGGGCAACCAGCGCACACGAGCGCGAGCAGTGCCGCCGCGACGCCAGCCGTCGATCGATGCCCACCCATGCAATCCAACGCGCGCGGCTGCTCGCGCAGCAATCCCCGCGCCACCGCCTCGCGGCGGGCCGCAACCCCAGCGACATCGACCATCGCCGTCACTGTACCACCGCCCCGCGGTCGCTCGGCTGTGACGCCCAAGTCGTTGGTCGAGCAGTCCCGGCGCGACATCGACGTCATGCACCCCGCAGTGCGGGTGGTGTCACGAGGCCAGCTCGACGATTGCCGTCGCGGTCGCGTTTTCGCCGGTATCGTCGGTGATCGTGACCGACAGCACCGCGGCCTCACCGTCGAGGTCCGCGATCGCATCGGGCGTGCCGAAGCGCGCGGGGTCGAGCGGCACCACCTGGACCCCGACGCTGCCGCCCGCGTCGGCGCCCTCGCACAGCAGCGGGTAGCCCTGGAGGGTGAAAGTCCCGGCAGCGGCGCCCTGGAGCTCCATCGCCATCTCGATCGTCGCGGTGCTGCGGTTGCTGGCCGAAAGGCCCCGTGTGCGCACGCGCACCGGCACGCCGTAGCCGCCCTGGGGCGCGTCCGCGATCGCGAGCACCTCGTGCTCGCGCAGCGGCACGAAGGCCCCGTCGCTCGGGCGACCGAGCTCCACCCGTGGCTCGTCCCCGTGCTCGCACGCGCTGGGGTCGGCGCAGCCCAGCAGCGCGGTCGCGACCAGGGCGAGCCCGCGGGTCATGCCGGCAAGCCGCGGCTCCGCGTCGCGATCGCGGCGTGCAGGCGGGCCTCGAACGCCGCGAAGGCCATGGTCTCCTGCCGCGGCTCGCCGTAGCGGCGCAAGGTCACGGTGCCGTCTTGCTGCTCGCGCTCGCCGACCACGAGCACGTTGGGGATCTTCTCCGTGACGGCGTTGCGGACCTTCTTGTTGAGCGTGTCGGTCGAGGTGTCGAGCTCGGCTCGCACGAAGCGCTCGCGCAGGCTCGCGACCAGCTTGCTGCCGTACTCGTCGAAGCGATCCGCGACCGTGATGACGCGGACCTGCACCGGCGCGAGCCAGGTCGGGAACGCACCGGCGTAGTGCTCGATGAGAAACGCGATGAAGCGCTCGTGCGTGCCCAGCGGTGCGCGATGGATGATGTACGGCGTGTGCTCCTTGTTGTCGGAGCCGACGTAGGTCAGGCCCAGGCGGCGGCCGACGCCGAAGTCGAGCTGGTTGGTGCTCGCGGTCTCCTCGCGGCCGGTCACGGTCCGGAACTGCACGTCGATCTTGGGGCCGTAGAACGCAGCCTCGCCCTTGCCCTCCACGAAGCGGACACCGCTGCGCTCCATCGCGTCGCGCACGATGGACTGCGCGCGCTCCCAGCCCTCGGGATCGTCGATGTACTTCTCCTTGCCCTTGGGATCGGTGGGATCCCAGGTCGAGAAGCGCATGTAGTAGTCCGACAGGCCCAGGATCTCGTAGCACTGCCGGTGCAGCTCCATCACCGCGAGGAACTCGGCGTGGGCCTGCTCCTCGGTGCAGTAGATGTGCGCGTCGTTCATGCACATGCCGCGGACGCGCAGCAGGCCCGAGAGCGCGCCGCCGTCCTCGAAGCGGTAGACCTGGCCGTACTCCGCCAGCCGCAGCGGCAGCTCGCGATAGCTGCGCTTGCGCGAGGCGAAGATGCGGTGGTGGTGCGGGCAGTTCATCGGCTTGAGGTAGTAGGACTCCTTGACCACGCTCTCGCCGTCGACCTGCTCGCGCAGCTCCATCACCGGATACATGTGCGAGGCGTAGTAGGGCAGGTGACCGGTCTTGTAGTAGAGGTCTGCCTTGGTCAGGTGCGGCGTGGCCACGCGCACGTAGCCGGCCTTGAACTCGAGCTCCTTGGCGAGCTTCTCCAGCTCGTCGCGCAGCACCGTGCCGTTGGGCAGCCACAGCGGCAGGCCCTTGCCGATGTCCTCGTCGATCACGAAGATCTCGAGCTCGCGACCGAGCTTCTTGTGATCGCGGGCGAGCGCCTCGTGGTAGGCCTTGACCTTGGCCTCGAGCTCCTCCTTGGAGGCGTAGGCCCAGGCGTAGATGCGGGTCATCATCGCGTTGCGCGAGTCACCGCGCCAATACGCACCGGCGATCGAGCGCAGCTTGAAGCAGCCCTCGGGGATCTTGCGCGTGTTCTCGACGTGCGGGCCCTCGCACATGTCGAGGAAGCTGCCGTTCTTGTAGAAGCTCAGGCTCGCCAGCCCGCGCTTTTGGATCAGCTCCTCGGCGTACTGCCGCTTGTAGGGCTCGTTCATGCCCTCGATGCGGCGCAGGGCCTCGGCCGCCGGCAGCTCGTCGCGCTCGAACGCCTGGCCCTGCTTGATGATGTGCTTCATCCGCTTCTCGAGCTCGGGGAAGTCCTCCTCCGACAGCGGCGCGCTCAGGATGAAGTCGTAGTAGAAGCCGTCGTCGATCGGCGGCCCGAAGCCGAGCGTCGAGCCCGGGCGCAGCTGCAGCACCGCCTGCGCGAGCACGTGCGCGAGGCTGTGGCGGATGCGGTAGAGATCGTCGCGCGGCTGTTCGTCGTGATCCATGGGCGGCAAGATGGTGGCAAACCTGCGCCGCGCTCGCCAGGCCGGCGCGACCGGGACCGTGCTCGTTCTCGGCGCGCGCGTGCTACAGTCCCGCCGAGCATGACGCGCACCCGCCGAACCCGCGTGCTGCGAGCCCTGATCGGGGCCGCGGTCGTGACCGCGTTGCTGGCGGTCGCGCTGTTCGCCGTGCTCTTGCGCACGATGCAGGGTGACGCGCGCCGCGTCACCGCGCGGCTGACCGGCTGCCCGCTCGACGAGATCGAGGTCGACGCGACCTCGCTGGCGCACTGGACCGAGCGCTGGCACGTGCGCGCGTGCGGCATCACCGGCACGCTGGTGTGCGAGCCGACCGATGCCGGTTGCTTCCTCGTGCCCGACGAGGGCTGAGTCGTGGACGCCGCGCACGAGCCCGCCGCCCTGGCACCGCTGCAGCTGTTGTACCGCTGCGATCGCTACGTCGCGGTCGACAAGCCGCCCGGCGTCGCGGTGCATCGCAATGCCTGGGACGACCAGGACGCGCGGCCGGTGCTGCAGCGGCTGCGCGACCAGCTGGGACAGCGGCTGTACCCGATCCATCGCCTCGACGGCGCGGCCACCGGCGTGTTGGTGTTCGCGCTCGATCCCGAGGCCGCGCGCGTGGCCGCGGAACAGTTCGCCGCCCACACCGTCGACAAGCGCTACCACGTGATCGTGCGCGGCTGGCTCGACGAGGGCGGCGAGATCGACTGGCCGTTGGCGCAGCGACCCGGCGTCGCGGCGGTGCCGGCTCGCACCGCGTGGCGGCGGCTGCAGCAGGTCGAGCTGCCGCGCGCGTGCGGGCGCTACGCGACCGCGCGCTACAGCCTGGTCGAGGCCCGGCCGCACACCGGTCGTCTGCACCAGCTGCGGCGGCACTTCGCACATCTGCGGCACCCGGTCGTGGGCGACGTGCGCTACGGCGACGGCGCGCACAACCGACTGTGGCGTGCGCTGCAGGAGCCGGGCCTGATGCTGCGCGCGGTGGCGCTGCGCTTCGTCGGCGTGGGCGGGACGATCATCGACGTGCAGGCGCCGGCGGGGTTGCACGATGCGCTGCACCGCGTGGTCCTGCGCGCGGTGTGAGGTGGCTCGCCACCGCAGCCGTACGAATCCGACGTGCCGCATGCGTCAGCCGCCGGGCTCGTCCGCCTGGGGCCCGGGGGCGAACGAAGCCCCCGGGAGTTGCTCCGTCATGTCGAATCGTCGTCTCGTGGTCGCCGCCTCGCTGGTGTTGTCGAGCGCGTCTGGGTGTGGACTTCTCGTGCGTGCCGCCAAGGGTGAGCTGACGCCGGTGGGCGTGGAGGCGCTCGACGGCGGCGGCATCACGCAGCGTGGCGCGACGCTCGCGACCGCCACCGACGCCGCGACCGCCGGCGCGGCGCTGCGGGATCTCACCAGCGTGTACCTCTACAAGTGCCTCGAGAAGCCCTCGCGCGTGCCGCAGCAGGGCAACTCGTCGCTGCGCGAGGCCGCGGGCGAGACCATGGTGGCGGCGCTGGGCCGTCGCGTCGCCGAGCACCCGCTTGCGGGCGATCTGTCTCTCGACGACGAGGTCGCGTCGCTGCGCCAGCAGATCGATCGCAAGTGCGGCGCTGCGGGGCTGGCCAAGCACGACCCCAAGGGCCACTTCGCCGCGGCGGCCGAGCTCGCGACCAGCAGCGGGCGCAGGGCCTACGTCGAGCGCACCGCGGCAGCGCTCGAGCCCGGCCTCGACGCGGCCATCGCCGCCGACGCCTACGCCGTGAAGCGGTGGATCGACGGCGAGTGCACCCGCGCGCTGCCGACCTGGGACTACTGCGTGCCGCACGTGGCCGAGACGTTGTGGCACAGCCAGCGCTACGAGCTGCTGTTCACCGCGCTGCTCGACTCCTCCGCCGACCAGGCCGACGGCGTGCTCGCGCGGCTGTCGCAGAGCGTCGGTGAGGACAAGGTGGTCTCGTCGGTGAAGGACTACCTGCTCGGCGGCAAGGCCACGCTGCCCGAGACCACCCGCGCGCTCGATCGCGGCGTCGAGTTCCTGCGTGCCCACGGTGCGTGGGGTGATTGCAGCGCGCGCGCGCCGATGTGGAAGCGCGCCATCACCAGCGGCCCCTCGATCACGGCGCAGTGGGCCATCGAGGGCGTCGTGGCCGAGCGTTGCCGCAACCTCGACGACGTGATCATCAAGGCGCTCGGCAGCGATCAGCCGTATGTCCGCGCCAAGGCGGCGTGGGCCGTGGGCGAGTTGTCGCTGACCAAGGCCAAGAAGCACATGGAACGCCTGCAGTGGAGCGACCCCTTCCTCGACCAGGGCTGCTTCTGCCACCCGGTGCGCGACGAGGCCAAGCAGGCGTTCAACAAGCTCGAGCTGGGGGCCGGCTGACGGGACCACGCCGCCCGCGGTACGCTGGTCGGGGTGAGGTTCGCGTCCGCAGCCGGGTGCGCCATGGTCGTCGCGGTCGCGACCGTGGCGTGCCGCTCGCTGGGCTTCGTGTGCGAGTCCGACGCGCAGTGCCGCGATGGTGAGCGCGAGGGCTTCTGCGAGGCCAGCGGCGCGTGCTCGTTCGACGATCCCAGCTGCGACTCGGGGCGCCGCTACGGCGAGCGGGCCGTGGGCGATCTCGCGGGCGACTGCGTGGTCGACGGTGGCAGCTCCAGCAGCGGCGGTGGCAGCGGCTCGGCGGTCACGTCGCTCGACGCCTCGTCGGAGCCCGCGACCTCGCTGACGACGTCGACGAATGCCTCGAGCGTGGACGACTCGAGCAGTGACACCGGGCAGACCTCGACGCCCGATCTGCCGCCCAGCTGTCCCTCGGGCTGGCACGACTGCGGTGCGAGGCGACGCCTGGCGCTGACGCCGATGCCGTTGATCTGGGGCGCGATGGCCGACGTCGTCGTGCCGGTCACGCTCACGGTCGAGCGCTTCGCCTACGACACCGCCGCCGACGACGGACGGGACCTGCGCGTGTTCGACGACGCCGGCGCGCCGGTGCCGTACGAACGCGAGCCCTGGCGTCCCGATGGCACCTCGGTGGTGTGGCTGCGCCTGCCGCTGCTCGATCAGTCGCCGGTGTGGCTGTACTGGGGGGACCCGCGCGCCGCCGACGCGCCGGCGATCGACGATCCGGCGGCGGTGTGGGCCGGCCACGGCGGCGTGTGGCACCTCGACGCGACCGTCGCCGACGCGACCGCGCACGCGGCCGCGGGCGTCCTCAGCGGCACCGTGAGCGAGGAGGTCGGCCAGCTCGACGCGGGCCTGCGCTTCGTCGACGCCAGCTCGCGCGTCGAGATCGAGAGCAACGCCGCGATCGGCGATCTGTGCCAGCAGGGCTGCACCATCTCGGCCTGGATCTCGCCCGACAGCTTCGGCGGCACCCTGCGCGGTCGCATCGCCGACAAGTCCAACGGCGGTGATACCGGCTGGATGTTCTACGTCTCCGGTGACGACGGTGGCGACATCCGCTTCCGCCAGGGCTTCGCCTCCGCACAGGCGATCTGGGCCAGCGAGCCCGGCAGCCTCACGCTGGGCGGGTGGCACCTGGTCGGCGTCACCTACGATCTCGGTGATGCGCAGCAGGAGCCGCGGATCTTCATCGATGGTCAGGAGCGCGAGGTCCACCTCGACAACGCGGCCAACCTGACGTTCCCGCTCTCGGACGGCGACCAGCCGCTCGTGGTCGGCAACAGCGACGTCCTCGATCGGTGGTTCGACGGTGTGATCGACGAGCTGCGCCTCGAGGCCGGCCAGCGCGGGCCCGAGGTGTTCGGGCTGCGCTACGTCGCGGAGCAGGACCAGCTGTTCGAGTACGGCGCGATCGAGAGCTGGTGACGCGCGCGGATCACTGCGGCGCGCGGGCGCGCTCGAGCAGTGCCTCGATCTCCTCGCGGCGCGCGGGCGGCCCCGGGTGGGCCGAGACGATGCGCAACGCGGCGGCGAGCGCCCCCGCGGCGCGCTCGCGCTCGCCGGTCGCGAGCAACACCTTGCCCATGCCCAGCAGCGTCGTCGCGGTCTCCGGGTGATCGGGGCCCAGGGTCGCGTCGCGCAGCTCGCCGGCCTGCGCGAAGGCCTCGAGCGCGGCGGGATAGTCGTGACGTGCGCGCGCCAGCTCGCCGAGCTGGTCGAGCGCGAACGCCTGTGCGGGATGGCGCGCACCCCGGGTCGCGCGACCGATCTCGAGCGAGCGCTCGAGCTGTCGCTGCGCGTCGTCGAAGCGCCCGTCGAGTCGCGCCGCCCAGCCGCGGTTGGTCGCGATCGCAGCCAACAGCGGGCTCTGCTCGCCCTCGGCCGCGCGCGCGATGTCCTCGGCGCGCAGCAGCAGGCGGTCGGCCTCGCGCGCGTCGCCGGCATCGAGCCGCGCGAGCGCGAGGTTGTTGAGCACCGCCGCGACGTCGACGTGCCGCTCGCCGCGCATGGCCTCGACCAACGTCAGCAGCTTGGTCCACGTCGCCGCGGCCTCGCGCGCCTGGCCCAGCGCGCGCTGGGCGGTGCCCAGGGCCATCCACGCCGCGCGTCGGTCGAGCGGCGCGAGGCCGGCGTCGTCGATCGCCAGCAGGCGTGCGCGCGCGGCCTCGGCGTCGCCGTGGGCCAGCGCCAGACGTGCGCGCACGATCTCGGCCGTGCGCGCGATCTGGGCCCGCGCATCGGACTCGGTCATGCGGCCGAAGAACGCGTCGAAGTAGGCCAGGTGCAGCTCGGCCTCGTCGATGCGATCGGCGAACAACGCCGCGTCGGCGCGGTCGAGCATCAGGTGCACCGCGGCGTCGTCGTGGCCGTCCGCGACGGCGAGCTGCACCGCCTCGCGCCACAGCGGCTCGGCGGCGCCGGGGTTGCCGCCCTCGATCTCGAGATCGGCGAGCACCGAGAGCGCGCGCGAGCGCACGCCGAACAGGCCGTGCTCCGCGGCCAGGGCTGCGGCCTGTTGCGCCGGCTCACGCGCGTCGTCGCGGCCGAGCATGCGCCGCGTGAGCGCGCGTTCGACCAGCGCGACCGCCTCGGTCCAGGCCTGGTCCTGCGCGACCGAGTCGCGGCTCGATCGCGTGGCGTTGCGGTTGGTGAGCTTGGCCAGGGTCTCGACGTCGTCGCAGGGGTCCACGCTCGGCAGCTGCGCCGCGACCGAGGCCACGTCCACGCGCGACATGTCGCCGCCCTCGCCCAGCGTGTGGGTCAGGCCATCGAAGCGCGCGGCCATGCGGTCGAGGCAAGCCATGCGCAGCTGCAGCGCCTCGTCGGACTGCGTGCCGAGCACGCGCGTCGCCTCGCAGACCTCGCGACGCTTGCCGTCGAGCTGTCGCGTGAAATCGTCGAGCGCCGCGACCACGGGCCCGCCCAGCGACGGGCCCAGGCTCGCGAGCACGCGCGGGCGATCGCCGGTGCCCCAACGTTGCGACAGCGCGTCGACGTTCTCGCACGGGCGCGGCGTCACGGCCTCGGCGGTGCCGAAACCCACCGCGACCGCGATGCCGGTCGCCAGCCCGGCCGCGAGCACCGTGAGGCGACGGCGACGCGCGCCGAGCAGCCGTTCGAGTCGCTGCAACAACAGCTCGACCGAGGCGAAGCGATCCGCGGGCTCGGGCTCGAGCCCGCGCAACAGCACGTCGATCAGCGCCGCCGGCACGTCGCCGGTGTCCTTGGGCAGCTGCAGCTCGCCGGCACAGACGGCGGTCGAGAGCGCCTGGTAGCTGTTGCCGGGAAACGGCCGGCGGCCGAACAGCGCCTCGAACAGCGCGACGCAGAACGCGAACTGATCCGCCGCGGGTCCGACCGGCAGGCCCTCGAATTGCTCGGGCGCCATGTAGGCCGGCGTGCCCATCACCCGCGGTGTCACCGTCGCGCTGGCACCCTCGCGTCCACGCGCCGTCGTGCGCATGCCCTCGCGCGGCGGCTCACGCGAGTACGCCAGGCCGAAGTCCGCGATCCGCGGCCGGCCGTCTTGTCCGATCAGCACGTTGTCGGGCTTGAAGTCGCGGTGCACCAGTCCCGCGGCGTGGGCTGCGACCAGGCCGCGGCCGACCTGCACGAACATCGCCACGACCTCCGGCCACGGCCGCTTGGTCTGCAGCCACGCGCCCAGCGTGCCGCCACCGACCAGCTCCATCGCGAGGAACACACGACCGGCGTGGAGCCCGACGTCGTAGATCGTCACGATGTTGGGGTGGTTCAGCGTCGCGGCGGTGCGGGCCTCTTGCTCGAGCCGGCGGCGCGCGTCCTCGGGGTCGGGGAAGCGATCGTCGTCGACGAGCTTGATCGCGACCTTGCGATCGAGGCGGGGATCCCACGCGGCGTAGACCGAGCCCATGCCGCCGCGGCCCAGCTGACCCACCAGCGCGAAGCGACCGATGCACGACGGCGCCGGGGTCGGGGTCGCCGCGCCTTCGTCACGCGTCTGCGTCAGCGGCGGAGGCGGCCGCAGCTCGAGCGTGGTCGGGGTCGGCCGCTCCGACATGATGCGCCTGATCGATCATTCGCACGCGCACTGGAACGACGCGTCCATCGCGACGTCGATCGCCCACGCTGCGCGCTTCTCGTCGCACCAACCCACCGCCGCGATGTCCTTGATCGCCGAGCGGCCTTCACCCATCGACACCGCGCCCGAGAAGGCCATGTCGAGCTCGGCGCAGCCGGCATCACACGCCTTCTCGAGGCCAGCGTCGCGTGCCGAGGCCAGCGCGTGCGCGGGGGCGTCGAGCGCGATGCGGCCACCCACGCTCTCGAGCCAGGCCTTGTCGGGCTCGGCCGCGGGCTTGTACGGGTCGGGGCCCCACGGCGGCTCGCACCCGCGCCACTTGAACGACAGGTCGGTGCTCTGGGTCTTGAACTGCACCGACTCGCCATCGCGCGGCGTCTGCAGCTGCGGCTCGGGGCTCGGGGCGTCGCACGCCGAGAGCAGCAGTGGCACGAGCGCGAGGCTGGGGAGGATCTTCTCGAGCATGACGACCACCTTCCGTTGCATCGGCCGGGGCGAAACCGCCCGGGTTGGGCCTTGCGACCGCGATCGACGGGGCTGCCGGCATTTGTGACACCGCGGCGGCGGCGCGGCGCGACGGCCGGCCCTGGGGCGATCCGCGCGCGTCACATCAGCGTCCGGGACTGTTCTAATGGGCCATGCAAACGCCTTCGCTTCGGTGCCTGTGCTCGATCGCCCTGATGCTCGCCGCGTGCGGCAAGGACAACAACCCCGGCGGTTCGGGTGACGAGAGCTCCGGCAGCGGCGACACCTCGGGCGGCAGCGCCGAGACCACCGCGACCACCACGATGTCCACCACCACCGTGTCGACCACGATGGCCGACAGCTCGACCGGCGACGATGCGAGCGGCTCGAGCACCGACGGCTCGGGCTCGACCACCGGCACGCCCGCGAGCTGCGGCGACGGTGTCGTCGACGAAGGCGAGGCCTGCGACGACGCCAACCGCGTGCAGGGCGACGGCTGCAACAACGACTGCGTCGAGTCGGGCTCGGTGCGCTGGGAGCTCTTGTTCGACGCGCCCGCGGGCGCGAGCGACTGCGGCCACGACGTCGCCGCGAACGCAGCCGGCACGATCGCGGTCTCCGGCGAGGCCGCCAACGCCGACCAGTCGAGCTACGACATCGTGGTGCTGTCGATCGCGCCCGATGGCACCGTCACGTGGAGCGACGTCTACGACAGCATCAGCAACATGGAATCGGGCGGCGGCAGCACCGACCGCGCCTACGGCGTCGCGATCGAAGACGACGACGAGATCATCGTGGCGGGCCACGAGTTCCTCGACAACGTCGACGCCGAGAACGTCTGGGTCCGCAAGTACGACGACGCCGGCGGGACGGTGTGGACGCGCACCGGGCCGGACACGCACACCGGTCGCGGCTACGGCGTGTCGGTCAGCGACGCCGGCGACGTGTTCGTGGTCGGCACCCACGGGCTGTACGCGTTCGTGACCAAGTACAACACCAACGGCGTCGAGTACTGGACGCAGGAGCGCAAGGGCACCGACGGTTGCAACGGTTGCGATCTCTTCTGGCGCGCGCGCCCGACCGACGACGGTGGCGTGATCGTCTCGGGCAGCTACGACAACATGGACGCCGATGCTGCGATCGTGCGGATGGACGGCGACGGCAATGATGTGTGGGACGACGTCATCGACTCCAACATGGACAACGATGGCTTCGGTGGCATCACCGCGATCGGCGAGGACACGCTGGTGATCGGAAGCTTCGCCGGTGGCGCGCAACCCGACGAGCTGTACAACTACGACCCCGACGGCAACGTGAACTGGACGCTGTCGGATCCGGTGCCGATGACCGGCTACACCGTCGACGTGGTCGGCACCGCCGACGGCGGCTTCACGGTGTTGAACCACGGCTACGACGACGCCCTGGGCTACGTCGGCACCGTCACCCGCTTCGATGCCGACGGCGCGATCCTGTGGCAGCGCTCGCTGCCCGTGCCCGACATCATGGTGTACCAGGAGCTGCGCGCGATCGCGGTCGACGGCGACGGCAACTTCGCCGTCACCGGTTGCCGCACCGGCGACAGCGGCGACGACAGCGACGTCTACGTGCTGTCGCTCGCGCCGTGAGTCGCGGCCGTTGGCTCAGCGCGGCTGCATCGCGTCCATGGCCTTGTCGTGGACGCGGCGCACCTCGTCGCGATCGGACGGCGGCATCGTGGCGTGGGGGGCCGGCGTCGGCGCACGCGTGCCATCGCCGGCGCCGTGGCGTCGGGCCTCGCGCTCGGCGTCGGCCAGCGCCTTCTCGTAGCGCTTGCGCTCACCCGCGAGGGTCTTGCGCAGGCCTGCGAGCTCGTCGGCGCTGCGCGTGAGCGCCTCGTCGCCGGTTTCCTTGGCGGCCGCGCGCACGGCGGTCTCGGTGTCGCGCAGCAGCGTGTCGGCGCCGGCGAAGTCGCCGATCCGCGACTGCGCGATGGCCTCGACCGTGGCCGCGGCCGCGCGTGCGCTCGCGGCCGCGCGCTCGACCTCGAGGTTGCGCTCGTGTGCGTGCTCGACGGTGGCCTCGGCGCCGACGAAGGTGCGCTGCTCGAGGTGGCCGGCATTGGTCGCGCGGTCGTCATAGCTCGCGATGGCGTCGAGCAGCTCGACCGGCGCGCCTTCGGCATGACCGGCGACCTCGAGCTCGACGAAGATGTCCTGGTGCTGGCCCGCCGAGAGGTCGGTGAGCCGCACGCTGTGCGCGCGCGAGGTATCGGGCGCGCTCGCGTAGCCGACCACCCGCGCGATGGTCACGCCGGGGCCGGGGTGCAGCTGCAGCACCAGGTTGGTCGCGATCACGCTCTCGATGCGGAAGACCTCGTCACGGAAGGCTGCAGCGATGGTCTCGTCCTCGCCGATGCGATGGAAGCGACCGCCGGTGCCGCGCGCGAGCTGGGCCAGCAGGGTCTCGTCGTACTCGAGCCCCAGCCCCAGCGCCGAGATCGCGATGTTGGACGCGGCCGCCTGCGCGACCAGCTGCGGGATCGTGCTGGCGTCGTTGGGCACACCGTCGCCGAGCACGACGATGCGCGCGGCGCCGCCGGGCAGCGGCGCGCTCGCGACCTGTTGCAGCGCGGTCGCGAGGCCGGCGGCGAGGTCGGTGGTGCCGCGGGCCTGCATCTGCTGCAGCTGCGTCGCGATGTTGGCCGAGGTCTGCGGTCCGACCACGGTGGGCGCGACCAGGACCTGCACGCGCGTGTCGAACGTGACCACGGTGATGCGGTCGCCGGGGCGCAGGCCCTCGAGCATCGCGATCGCGGCGTCGCGCGCCTGCGCGATGGGCTCGCCGATCATCGAGCCCGAGGTGTCGATCACCAGCGCGAGGTCCACCGGCGGGCGCGCGGCCGGGGCGATGGCGCCGGCGTCGAGCCGCAGCTGCGCGACCACGCGCGTGGTCGTGTCGGGCGGCAAGCTGCCGCGATCGAGCGTGGCCGTCAGTCCGACCAGCGTCGCGGCCGGGCGCGCGGCGTCGGTGGTCGGGACTGCGGTCGGCGTTTGGCTGCCCGCGGGGCGGCAGGCGGGCAGGGCGGCGAGCAGGGACAGGGCAAGCAAAGCGATGCGGCGCATGGACGCCCCTGCAACGCACCGTACGGGGCTCCGGCTTACGCCTGCCGTCCCAAACCGCGATCGGGGCCCGTCAGGCCAGCGCGCCGCCGTCGATGACGAGCACCTGGCCGGTGACGAACCCGGCCTCCTCGCTGGCGAGCCACGCGGCGGCGAAGCCGATGTCGCGCGGCTGGCCCAGGCGACGGATCGGCTGGTCGCCGACCAGCTCGGCCGCGCGCGCCGGGTCCTGCCAGTAGTAGGCCGAGAGGTCGGTCTGGATCAGCCCCGGTGCGATGGCGTTGCAGCGCACGCCGTGCGGTCCGAACTCGCGCGCCCAGCTGCGCGTGAGCATGATGAGCCCGGCCTTGGTGTAGCTGTACAGCAAGCCGCCGGCCTGCGGACGCAGGCCCGAGATCGACGCGACGTTGATGATCGAGCCGGTGCGCCGCTCGATCATCGACGGCAACAGGCGGTGGACCAACGTGAACGCCGACTTGACGTTGACGTCGATCATCTTGTCGAGCATGTCGGTCGTGGTCGACAGCGACGGACCCTGGCCGATGTTGGTCGCGCTGTTGTTGACCACGATGTCGACCGGGCCCAGCTCGTGCTCGACCGTGCTCGCGAGCCGTTCGAGATCCTCGGCGCGACCGACGTGGCACTGCACCGGCAGCACCCGCGGCCCCAGGTGCGCGAGCTCGCGTGCGGTCGCCTCGAGCGCATCGAGCTTGCGGCTGGCGATGGCCACCTGCGCGCCGGCCTCGACCAGGCGTTCGGTGATGGCCCGTCCGATCCCTCGGCCACCGCCGGTGACGATCGCGACCTTGCCTTCGAGCGAGAGCTGCAGCGCCATGGGCCGGGTTTGTAGCATGACGCGCGCGGCACGCCCGGCGGCGACGAAGCCCCGTGCCAGTCCGCGGATCGGTGCTAACTTCGCCGCCGGGTCACCCGCGTGTCCGAGGTCTGCATCGCCAACATCGGTCCCCGCGAGCGTCGCAAGCGCCGCAACTTCGGCGTCTTCACCTTCGCGGCGACGGCCGCGGGTCTGGTGGCGATGGCCGCGTACGGGCTCGACCGCGGCTGGCGGCTGGCGCTGTTCTTCCCGCTGGTCGCGGCTGCGAGCGCGGTGATCCAGGCCCGCGATCGCACATGAGTCGCGCTCGCGTCACGCGGTTCGCGTGACATGGACCAGGGCCCCGAACGCATCACCGACGCGGCCGAGCGCGCGCAGGTGCAGGAGCAGGCACGCAAGGTCATGCGCAAGGCCATCGCGTTGTCGCTGGTGCTCACCGCGGTGGCGTGGCTGCTGCCGCTGTGAGCCGCACGCCGCGGCGCGCGGTGCCACTGCGCTTGCGGCTCACGCCTCGTAGAGCACGTCGAGGTACGCGCGCATGAGATCGCCGACGGCGCTGCGCACCGGGATCGTGCCCGCGAGGCCGTAGATCGGCGCGAGCCCGCCCTTGCCCGCCGGTTGGCTGCGGACCTCGTCGACCGACGCGCGAAGATCGGCGAGGAAGCGCTCGGCCACGCCGGGCTGGGTGTGGCGCAGCGTGACGCACAGGTGCACCGCCGCGGGCTTGTGCAGACCGTTGAGGTTCCAGTGCCGACGGGTCATGGCATCGAGCACGCGGTAGATGTCGAACGCATCCGATGCGAACGCGATCACGAACAGCGGCTCGCCCAGCACCCGCAGTCCGTCGATGGCGCTGATGCCCGCGCGCAGGCTGCGGGCGGTCTGCAAGATGCGCTGCGTGGCGTCGAGGTAGCCCTGCTTGCCGGTCGCGATCATCGCGGCCCAGCACGCGGCCGACAACGCGCCGGGGCGGCTGCCGGCGAAGGTCGGCGACAGGTACATGCCGCCGGGCCACTCGGTCGCGGTGAAGTACTGGTAGCGACGCAGCGCCGCCGAGCGGTACAGCACCACCGAGGTGCCCTTGGCCGCGTAGCCGTACTTGTGCGTGTCGGCCGAGATCGAGGTCACGCCCGGCAACGCGAAGTCGAAGCGCGGCACCTGCCAGCCCAGCTCGCGTGCGAACGGCAGCACGAAGCCGCCCAGACACGCGTCGGTGTGGAAGCCGATGCCGCGCGCGCGCGCCAGCTCCGACAGCGCTTCGATCGGATCGATGACGCCGTGGGGGAAGCCCGGCGCGGAGCCGACGATGCAGATGGTGTTGCGCGTGACCGCGCGGCGCATCGCCGGCACGTCGGCGCGGAAGTCCTCGCCGACGGGCACGCGCACCAGCTCGAGCCCGAAGGCCTGCGCGGCCTTGTCGAACGCGACGTGGGCGCTGCTGGGCGCGACCACCTGCGGCGAGGTGATGCCGCGCTCGACCCGCGCCCAGTCGCGGTAGGTCTTCATCGCCAGCATGATGCTCTCGGTGCCGCCCGACGAGACCACGCCCACCGCGGGTCCGGGAAAGCGGCCCGCGTCCTCGACGTGCGCGGCGCCCAGCAGCGCCGCGGTCATCGCGACGATCTCGGCCTCGTACTTCACGACCGAGGGCCACACGTCCGCGTGCAAGGGATTGGTCTGCGAGAAGCTGGCGTAGACCTGCGAGAGGAACGCGACGTGCTCGTCGTCGCCGTGATAGACGGCGCCCGAGACGAAGCCGTCGTGCCAGCGCTCGCGCTCGCGCGTGGCCAGGCGCTGCATGTCCGCGAGCAGCTCGCCGTGGTCGCGGCCGCGCTCGGGCAGCACCGTGACGCGCGGCTCCGACTCCGCGTAGGGCTTGGCTGCGCGGCGGATGTCGCCCAGCAGCTTGGCGTACTCGGCCGCGATGCGATCGCGCAGCAGCGGCAGTCGCTTCGCGCGCTGGAACAGGCGATCGAGCGCGCGCTCGCCCAGTCGACGCAGGGGGGACAACGCGCGGTGTTCGTGCAGTCGCGAGCGAGCGGTCATGCCGGCGCGCGCGAGCGTAGCGCATCGCGGTGCTGCTTCCACAGCGCGCGGTGCTGGCGGTACAGCCCGTCGTACAGCGCGCGATGGGCGGCGCGCGGGCGGTGGCGCGCGGCGACGGGGACCTTGGCCGCGATCTCGTCCACACGCAGGCGGCCCAGGCCCAGCAGCGCCACGAATGCGGCGCCGCGGGCGTTGCAGCGCACGGGATCCTGCACCTGCAGGATCTCGCGGTCGAGTACGTCGGCGTGGATCTGGCACCACAGCGTCGAGCTCGCGCCGCCGCCGATCATGCGGATCGCATCGAGCCGGCGGCCGACGAAGTGCTCGACGGCTTCGAGCAACCAGCGGGTGTTGAGCGCGACGCCCTCGAGCACCGCGCGTGCGAGCTCGCCGCGGCCGCTGCCCAGCGACAGGCCCAGCCACGCCGCGCGCACCAGCGGATCGGCGTCGGGGCAGCGCTCGCCGAACAACCACGGCGCGAACGTCACGCCTTCGGCCCCCGGCGCGACGGTGGCCGCGAGCGCGTCGATGCGCGCGAGCGCGTCGGGCGGTGGCGGCGTGGGGTCGGCGGCATCGGCGGGCCAGAACACGCGGTCGCGCAGCCAGTTCATGCACGCGCCGGCGGTCTCCTGCGAGTTCGCGGCGAAGTAGCGGCCCGGCAGCGCCGACGGCAGCGACGCGACGTTGCGCAAGATGTCGGTCTTCTTGAACGGCACGTGGCACGACAGCCACGACGAGGTGCCGATGTACAGGTGCGGTTCGAAGTCCCGCGCCGCGCCGGAGCCGATCGCGGCCGACTGCACGTCGGGCGTGCCGCCGAACACCTTCACGCCCCCGCGCAGCCCCAACGCGGCGGCCGCGTCGGCACCGACGGTGCCGATGACCGCGGTCGCGGCGACCAGCTCGGGCAGCCGACGTCGCTCGATGCCGATCATGCCCAGCAGCTGCTCGTCGTACGCGACGCGATCGATGTCGCGGTTGTCGGTGACCCAGTGCAGCGCGATGGAGTCGTAGGTCGCGCAGAAGCGGCCGCACAGGCGGTGGTTGAGCCAGTCCTTGGGCTCGAGGAACATGTGCGCGTCGCGGAAGATCTCGGGCCGCTCGTGGCGCAGGAACTCGAGGTGCGCGACGGGTTCCTTGCCGGCCAGCGACGGGATGCCGCCGGTGCGGGCGATCCACCGCGCGAGCTTGCCCGCGCCGTAGCCCTGCACGCGCAGCAGTCCGCCCACGCGCGCGGGCATGTAGCGTGCGCCGCGGGTGTCCATCCACGTGATCGCCGGATGCAGCGGTCGACCATCGCGCGCGACCGCGACGGTGCCGGCCCACTGCGACGTCACGCACACCGCCACGACCTGATCGCCGCGGTGGCCCGCGCGCCACAGCGCCGCGGTCGCCTCGACGATGGCACGCCACCAGTCGTCGGGGTCCTGCTCGGCGCCGCCGCCGGGCAACAGCCGCAGCGACGTCGCGGCCGACGTGCACGCGAGCATGTCGCCATCGAGGCTGACCAGCGCGACCTTGGGTCCCGAGGTCCCCAGGTCGATCGCGAGCACGCACTCGCCATCGCGCCCGGCGCCTTGGTGCTCACGCGGCGTTGTCGGCTCGTCCACGGCGCCGCACTCTAG